>REEF01000570.1 GCA_007695205.1 Planctomycetaceae bacterium | reverse complement strand
CTCCCGACCCCTTCCGCCCGATTCCACCAAGAAATATATGGCCGGGTGCTTAGACAGCAACTAGACCTCCGGATTTTATGGTCCGGAGCGTTTGTGTTTGCGGCTCTGGCCAAGTCTTCTGCCTTTCTGAAAATCGCGCGATCGCCGATCGATTCGAGCCGCGAAAAACCGGAAAATCTTCCGCCAAAAGTTGCCTGTTGACAAAATGGCAATTATACTGCAGGTCACTTCTCACGACGAACACGTCAAGTTCGTGGTGCAGCTATTGCAAGCGTTGCCTTGGGAGCGTTCAAACGAGTTTCGCTGAATGATCTTCTTGCAAGGGAGTATCTGCCATGTCGTTCCGAAAGCTGTTTGACAGGATCATTTCTGGAAAAAAGATTTCTACTTCTCGTCGCACGTCTCATGGTAGAAAGATACGCCGGGCAGCCTTCCGCGACCGTCTATCGTCCAGCAGGCAGTTCGAAGTACTGGAGGACCGGCGGTTGTTGGTGGTGGGCGCTTTTGCGATCCCCGCCGCGGTGGCTCCGGACTTCAGTGGCGTCGTGTTCCTGGGCGCCAGTCCAGGCGGTTGTGGTGGCACGTTGCTCGATTCCGGTCTGCACGTGCTGACCGCCGCACACTGCCTTTCCAACAACGAGAGCCAGATCGTCGATCTCGGCTCGCCGACCGGCGGCACCTTTACGTTGACATTCGAGGATCAGACGACGGCGGATATTGCATTCGACGCGACGGCCGGAGATATCCGTGCCGCCTTGGAGTCGTTGCCGAACATCGATCAGGTTGCGGTGTTCGCCGATCCGGATGGCGATCCGGCGACGGCCGATTTCCGCGTCGAGTTCCGCGGCAACTTGGCACTGACCGATGTCGACCAAATGACGGGCGACGGCAGCAACCTGGTCGGTGGTTCGCTGACGATCACTACCGACCGGGACGGGCGTTTGGCGGAAACGACGACCGTGGGCTTTGATGTCGACGACGGTGTCGGTGCCGTGACGACGTTTTCCATCCCCGCCGCCGTCACCGTCCATCCCAGCTACAATGGCAACACTCGCGACGGTAACGATATCACCATGCTGCGGTTGGAACGGGTGGGGACGTTCGCGGCGGATCGGCACCCGATCTACCGCGATAGCGACGAGGTGGGCCAGAACTTCACCGTCGTCGGGTACGGCCATACGGGTACCGGTGCGGATGGTCGCGATGAGACCAGCGGCGGCACAAAGCGTTCCGCGATGAACACCTGGGACGCGTTAGGCGACATTCTCGCGATGCCGCCGGTCAGCAGTTTCAATTTGCCGGCCGGCACGACGTTGACTTACGACTTTGACAACAGCAACGCGCCGGCCGCCGACGACGATCCGGCCAACACCACGGACTTTTTCGGGTTTCATTACAACATTTTGCACAACGGTCTGGGGGCCGACGAAGGCATGCAATCGGCCGGGGATTCCGGTGGCCCGGCGCTGATCGGCAACGCGGTATCAGGCGTCGTGTCGTTCAGTCGCCAGCGGTTGGGTTCGCCGCCGGACGTCGACGACGACGGCAATAACTCGTTCGGCGAGTACGCCGTCATGACTCGCGTCTCGGCCTTCCAAGGTTGGATCGACGGCTGGGTCGCTGATCCGGGCCCGGTCGTGATCGACATGACCGATCAGGTCGGCGGCAACGACGGAGTCCCGGACGAGATCCGTTTGGTGCTGAACGGCACGGATCTCGAGATCCATTACAACGGAACGCTGGTCAACACCAGCGCCTTTGCGGCGGTCACCAGCATCGAAGTGCGTGGTAGCGATGACGACGATATTTTGATCGTCGACAATACCGGTGGATTGGTGATTCCGACCGGAGGGATCGTGTTCCACGGCAACGGCGAGGTCCTAGGGGATTCGTTGCGGGTGATCGGCGATGGAACTCACACGGGCGACTACACGCCGGATGAAACGATCGACGGCAACGGGGTCGTCACCGTCAACGGCGGCACCATCACGTTTACGGGGTTGGAACCGGTCGAGATCAGCGGCATGGCCAGCTTTACGTTCATCACGCCCAACGATGCCGATGTGCTGACCATCGAAGACGCGATCGGATCGGGCGGTGAAGACGCCATCCAGATCACGGGTACCAGCGGTGGCGTGGGGTTCGAAGTGCCAACCTTCTTCGATGTCGCGACCGTGATCGTCGATGCCAGCAGCAATCATGCTGCCGATGCCATGGACAAGGTGACGGTGAACGTCACCATCGCACCCCAAGGCATCTCCAACTTGGTGATTGAGACTGGTGATGGAGACGACGGCGTCTGCTTGCAAGCAACCACGGGCTTCAACACGCACGTCGATACAGGCGATGGCCAGGACTTGATCGTGGTGTTCGACACCGCGCAGACGGTCCACGTCAACGGCGGACCCCCCGACACTTTTCCGGGTGATAGGCTGGCCTTTCCCGATGGGGCTGCCGGCAATTTCATGTCGATCCCCAACGGTTCGGCGACGCTGCCAGGCGGCGGGCAGGTGAATTGGGTGAATATCGAAGAAATTGTGGCGCCAGACCGTTTCGAACCCAATGATTCGTTGATTCAGGCGACCGTGTTAGGGTCGGCCAAATGGATGGTCGAACGCGGTCTCAGTATCCACTCAGCCGATGACGAGGACTGGTTCCGTGTGACCGCCCATGACTCGGGGGTGCTGCAAGTCAATTTGCATCACCTGTGGGCCGAGGATAGGAACTTGGCGCTGGCGATCTTCGACGCGGACGGCGACTTGATCGCCGAAGTGGACACGCAAACCGATAACGAGTTCCTGGCAATCCCGGTGGTCGCCCAGCAGCGTTATCACCTACGCGTCAGCGGTTCGGCGAATGGTAACGCCTTCTGCGCGGGGCCGTTCGTGAACTACAGCCTGGAGGTGGAGAACACGCCGCTGTTGGCTGCTCCGGCGGGTATGCACATGGATCCGGCTTCGGATACCGGCGTGTTGAACAACGATCTGGTCACTGCCGACCCGACGCCCACTTTCTTTGTCGAAGCCAGGATGGAACGCTACACCGATCCGAACAATGATGGCCTACCGGACATCGACCTGCTGACTCCGGCCCAAGCCGCGGCGGGGGATGTACCCGGCTTCGCTATCCTGGTGACGATCAGCGATTCGGACACCGGCGACACGGTCACCGGTTATGCGACCCAGGTTGGTAACAGCCGCTTGTTCCGCTTTACCCCGGCGGCCGACTTGCCGGACGCGGTGTACTTCGTCAGCGCTGCGATTCAGGTTTTCGACGGCAGCACTCCGACGATCAACGACGAAGGACCGTCGACGCATCCCTTGTGGGTGACCATCGACACCGAACCTCCGACAGGCACTGTGCCGGATCTGTTGGCTTCCAGCGATTCCGGGATGCTGGACAACGACCATGTCACCAATATCCAGGCCCCCGCTTTTCAAGGTACCGGCGAACCGAACGCGCTGGTGCGGATTTTGGCCGACGGCGTCATCATCGGACAGGGAACCGTCACGTCGGACGGGCTTTGGGAAGTGACCGTCGAGCCGTTGCGTGATGGCCAATATGAGATCACTGCCCAGTTTGAAGACGCAGCCGGTAATATCTCAGATCCCACCCCGGCGATGGTTCCGGATCTGGTGATCGATACGGCCAAACCGAATACCCCGTATCTGGACCTGCAGAACGATACGGGACGCAGCGATACGGACAACGTGACGCAAGAGAATTTGCTGCAGTTCCTGATGGTCGGCAACGACACCCTCGACGGCAACGGCAACCCGGCGCCCCATGACGTGATCTATCGTTTGTACTGGCGTCCGGGCGATGCAGCGGGCGAGGTGTTGGTGTACGATTCCTGGACAGAGTTTGCGGACTTCACCACGCTGGGCCAATTGACCCGAACGGTCAGCCAGGATTTGAACGATCCCAATGGGACACCGTTGCCCGACGGGTTGCACAATTTCAAGTTGGAGGTCGAGGACCGTGCGGGGAACCTTAGCCATGATTTCCTGCTGACGGTGGTTGTTGATGTGGTGCCCTACCTGGGCGCCGGCGATCTGCATCCCGATAGCGATTCGGGCGTACCGGGCTATCTGGCGACGAGGGAGGATCGTATCACGAACGTCCAGACTCCCAGTTTCTTCGGCACGGCCGAGGCCAATAACATGGTCACGGCGGTCATCAATGGGGTACCGGCCGGAACCACCATCGCGGTGCCTTTGGACGGCAATGATGCTTTCCAACCACCGAACGCTCCGTATCAGGGTGTCGAGGGCAATTGGCGGATCGACACCAATCTGCTTTTGGCGGACGGTCAGCACAGTGTCGTGTTCGTCTTCGAGGACTTGGCGGGCAACCGGATCCAAAGCGATCCCTTGCTGCTGTTCGTCGATACGCAAGGTCCGCAAATCACGGCGATCGAAATCAATGAAGTGGACCATCCCTACAATCTGTTCGATCCCAAATCGGACTTGCCGCCCGTGGGCGGCCCCACGCCGCTGGTCGAATCGCTGGTGATCAGCGTTCGCGATCTGCCGCTACGGACCGATGACTTCCCATACGACGCGGTGTTCGTCCAGACGGCGACTCATCCCGGCCATTATTTGCTGGTCGGGGATCACAACGGCACGATTGCGATCGAGTCGGTGACATTTACTTCGGTGAACGATGGTCCGGGCCTGGCGACGGGTTACCTCACGTTGAATTTCTTGCAGCCATTGCCCGACGACCGCTTCACCTTGACCGTGTCCGACGCGATCACGGATATCGCTGGTAACGCGTTGGATGGCGAATCGAACGCGATGGAACCCAACGGTGCGCCGCAGTTTCCCACGGGCGACGGGCAACCTGGCGGTTCCTTCGTGGCTCGCTTTACGGTCGATTCTCGAGCCGAGATCGGTGTTTGGGCTGCGGGCAGCGTGTACGTGGATACCAACGGCAATTTCATCCACGATCCTACCGGCAAGGACGGCGACTTCACCAACCGGGACATCACGTACATGTTCGGACTGGCCAGCGATCACATCATCGCGGGCAATTTCGTGACCCCGGCCGATCCTGGCGATCCGGCGAATCAAGCCGATGGCTTCCATAAGTTGGCCGCTTACGGCCGCTACGGCGGCGCCAACCGCTGGCTGATCGATACCGACAACAACGGCGTGCCGAACCTGAATCTGCCGGACGGCCTGAGCATCGACGGTTTACCACTGGCCGGGCGTTTCTGGGACGGGGTCGTCCGCAACGGGATCGACATCGACCCCAACAGCGATCAAGTGGGCGTGAAGCAGGGCACCTCGTGGTATCTGGACACCAACGCGAATCTGATCATCGACGCAGCGGACGTGGTCTTGGCCGGCAACATGCCGGGCATGCCCATCGTGGGCGACTTCGACGGCGACGGCATCGACGATCTGGGGTCTTGGGTCAATGATGTATTCTACTTGAACTTGAGTACGATGCTGACCGGAGAACCCAACCTGGATTCCTACCATCCGAATATCAACGGCATTTGGGACATGAAGTTCGAGTTTGGCTTCACCGGAGTCCGCGAGCGACCCTTTGCCGCCGATTTCGACGGCGATGGCTTTGACGATATCGGCTTGTGGGTCCCCGACCGCAGTGGCGCCACCCCGGCCGAGTTGGCCGAGTGGTATATTCTGACCTCGGGCGGTTCACCGCTGACTGACCGAATCGACGACAGCATGGTCACCGCGCAGCCGACCGTCCACTTCACGCCTCGCCCGTTCGGCCCGGATATCTACGCACAATTCGGCGACAATTTCGCGTTGCCCGTGGTGGGTAATTTCGATCCGCCGGTGGTGCCTTTGAGCGGAAAGGACGTGGGGCCGATGACCGACACCAATCCGAACAATCCGCTGGATGTCAACGGGGATGGGATCGTGTCGCCGCTGGATGTTCTGATCGTGATCAACACGATCAACCATCACGATCAGTACATCGCTCAGGGCGCGTTTGCCTTCAGCAATGGCATCTTCCCGGACGTGAATGGAGACTCGTTCATCACTCCCTTGGATGCGCTGCTGCTGATCAACCATATCAACCGCAACCCGGTAGCGGGCGTTGGTGCTGAGGGCGAGTTCTCGATGCTGCAAGCGACGCTCGCCGTGTCCGACCTGGACGTTCCGGTAGCCTCCGCGTTGTCAGCAGCATCGATCGAGTCCCTGTCGGTCGTGGATTCTTCGGACCGCATCGTCACGTCGGTTATCCCCTCGGCCGACTGGCCCGGAGTCCAAGTAACCGCCTCCGAGGCAGACACCCTATTTGCGAGGGTTTCCGAGTCTCAGGACCGGGATTACAGCGGGCGGGAGGACGAAGAGGACGAGGACGACTTGTTTGATGACCTGGCCCACGATGTCGATCTCTGGTGGCACAACCGGGTGGGAACGCACAGCACGGCGTAAGCACCGTGCGAGAAATCACTGTCCGATGTCCCCCTCGCCCCTCGGGGAGAGGGCAGGGTGAGGGGAGGCCGAAAGTGCGTCAGTTATTTCTCGCACGGTGCTAAGCCAGCGCTCGCCAACGCGCCGTCCATGGCCAAGAACCTGCCTGGGCAAGGTATGCCGATTGTATCGGCTGGACCGGCGAGGCTGAACATAGCGGTTGTTTGTGTTCTGATCAAGATAACGGTTTCGCGGCCCGATTCTTTTTCACTGGCCGAAAATCGACGCGCACCGAAGCTCATCGCGCGCCGTTCCGAACATTCTCAAGGAGGAGAATTGATGATGAACAAGGAAGTTTCGTGTCTTGCGCTGGCGTTCGCTCTGATTTTTCTAGCCGGTCCTGCTCGATCGTACGATCTCTGGACCAGCCCGCAACCAACCGATGTGGTCCGACCAGTCGGATACGAAGACGTGGACATGGAGGGAGACAAGTTCGGTAAGCACGAGCACGGTGCAAAGGCCTGCTGCCCGCCCCGCTGGGCTCATCGTACCGGCTTGTTCGGCGAGTACTTGCTGCTGCGTTCCAACGAAAGCGAAGTGGCCTACGGCGTGCTGGCCGATAATGTGGCGAATTTTCTCACCACAGGCGAAAACCTGAGCCAGCGCAGCCCCGTTTTCACGGTCGATCCCGGCTACTCGTCCAACTTCCGCGTGGGTGGCACGTTGGCGTTGAGCGAATGCTCCAGCATGCAACTGACCTATGCCAATTTCTACGGCAGCGCCACCGACGCTCAATCCTTCAACCCCGCCGATGTGGGTGCCGCCAGAATTGTTCCCTTGTCGCTGCACCCGTTCCCGCAGGACGCTGCCCAACTTCCCCTGGATGCCAGTGCCGAATCGATCATCGACTTTGAGACCGTCGACATCGACTATCGTTCGATTCTATGGGCCAACGAATGGGGCGCGTTGAACTATCTGGTAGGCGCCCGTTACGCCAACCTGAACCAGCAATATGCGTCGGCCTATGGTGGGACGGGGAATCCGGCAACGGCCCAATCGGAAGTACGCTTCGACGGCGGGGGCATCCGTTTCGGCTTGGATGGCGAACGACATCATGCGTGCTCCGGCCTGCTGCTGTACGGACGGGGATTGGTCAGCATGGTGGCTGGCCAATTCCGCACCAGCTACGAGTACAATGACCAGGTAGGAAACTCGGTCGACACGGGCTGGAAAGCGGATCGTATCATGACGATCCTGGATCTGGAACTGGGCGGTGGTTGGCAGAGCAACTGTGGCCATCTCCGAGTGACTTGCGGGTACATGATCGGTTCCTGGTTCAACGCGGTGACGACGGATCAGTGGATTCGTGCCGTCAGTCGCGGCAACTTTGTCGGCCAACCGGACTCCATGAGCTACGACACGCTGATGTTCGATGGCTTGACGGTCCGAGCCGAACTGCGGTTCTAAACTCGCCAAGCCGAATTCGCGACGCTTCCAGCGGCAGAAGCTTAGCACCGTTCGAGAAATCGTTCGCGGGGTCGGGAGTGGCGTGTTCAATTTGTTCGATCTTCGCCAGATTTTCAATTTTTTTGGGTGCCGATTTCTGTTCCGACGAAAACGATCCTCCCCGCTTGCCG
>REEF01001067.1 GCA_007695205.1 Planctomycetaceae bacterium | reverse complement strand
GTTATTGTTTTGCCGATGCTTGGGTCTGGACGGTGGTGCCTGATCAATCGAGTGTGGGCCATACGATTTCGCCGCGACGTTGTGCTTCGACGTCTTCGTAAGCGCCCAGGAAATCCGAATTGGCGTCCAGCCATACAATGATCCGCCGATAGTCCTCGTCATCCAACGCGACGCCGTGATGACGGGCGTCCAGGTATTCCATCAGCCGCGATGCATGAGCGCCGAAGCGCCCCGGTTCGGTGCGGGCGCCGCCGCGGCCCGGTCGATGCAACGATCCATTGTTGGAATCGTAGTAGAAGCCGAATTCGCTGACCAAATTGTTATACGAACGGCTGAATCCATGGTTGCCTTCGATCGTGCCGTTCAGATCGAGGGCTCCTTCCTTGCGGTGGCAATCGACGCAGTTGCGATCCAGCACCGGTTGGACCAGCCGCACATAGCTGAAAGGCCGCGAGCCGTCGGGTTCCGACTGGATCGGCGATGGCGGCCGTTGCAATGCCAGCGGCGCCGTTGCCAGGGAAGGCGGAGGCGGTGAGTGCTTGCGTTCGTGGCAGCCCTGACAGTTGAGCTGCTCGCCGGGATGCACATAGGTCGACGAACGCATGGACTGGACGGCCATCCCCCGAGCGTCCAAGGCCTGGAAATAGATGGATTTCCCTACCGGCGCTTCGAAATAAGCACTGCCATCCGCCTCGACCGGCACGGTGCCCAAGACGGATCGAGCGTTCGCCCCGTTGGCAGCACCGATCCGCGGTTGGTTGGCCGGCGAGGTGGTTTTGGGCAGCACGTGGATGATACGCAGGGCCTGGATCTCGGTACCCTCGGGCCAATCAAACTGGCTGTCGTAGACGTTCATGACGGCGATGGTGGCCTGCGGAATCTCGGATCCCGCCGCCAGCAGATCCCGCGCCGCTTGGTAGGTTCTTCGAGCGATGACCGGCGGCTTGGGCCTCGGCTGCAACGGCATCGGGGCATAGCAGGAAATCGCCGGATCACGGTAGACCAGCTCGCGGTTACCGTCGCGATCGATCCAGTAAATGCCTCGGTTGTAATTGCCCCGATTCTGCGTCGCATCGTCGCCCGACACCAAACGGCCCGCAGCGTCCGGATCGTAAACGACCAGATAGTCCTCCTCGCTCAACGGCCAAGGCGTTCCGTAGATCATGTAATCGTACGCGGGGCGGCCCTCGGATTCCGGGAAGGGGATCTCGGGGGTCAAACGAATCAGTTGCGACATGGCGCCGTCGTCTTCCACGCGCGGATCGATCAGCACCAGCGATCCGAATTCGTGTCCATGGTGCGCAGAGGCCACCGCGATGTAGCGGTGCGAGCCTGGGATCGCGCGGATCTGCGTCTCCATCCAGGGACGGTCGCGGCGGCGATGGCTGGGATAATTGCCGTGCAAAGCGCGCGGGTCCCGACCATCGGGATAGCAGAGCCACTTGTGATGAGCCACGTTGGTGTCGCGGTCGACATAATCCCAACGGGTATAGACGATCATGCCGTCATGATCGACGCTGGGGTTCCATTCCTGCGTCTCGTGATAGCTGAGTGTGATGATGTCGCTGCCATCCGACTCCATCGAATGCAACGTGAAATTGGGCGAAGGCCATCGCGGCGCAGAGCCTCCGCAGCGAAGATAGCCGCCTCGCCGTTCGGAGATAAAGGCGATTCGCCCGTCCGGCAGGAAGCACGGGTCGAAATCGTTCCACGATCCATCCGTTAACTGCCGCAACCCGGTGCCGTCGGCACGGACGCTGAAAATGTGATAACACGCCTGCGGCGACCATTCGGGTTTTTCGCCCAACGCCTGGGTGTAAGGAAAGAGGATCGTCTGCCCGTCGAAAGAGACTTCAGGTCGGTAAAAGGCGCCCGGTTCCAGTCGCCCGCCGGCCAGTCGGCCGTTCTCCACCTCGGTGCCAGCCAGCAGGTCGACTCGCGTGGGCTGGTCCGAGAAAGGATCTTCCAACACGTACAGGCCTCCACCCGGCTTGGCGCCAAAACCGTAACACTGATGGACCATGTGGATCAAAGCACCGGGGATGTGGTACCCAGGATCATGGCGTTTGACGAACAGCAACCGATCGATCTCCAACAGTCGCGGGTTGGTCCATGCGATCTGGCGAAGCAACTGTCGAGCGGTCAGGTAAAGCTCGCGTCGCTTCGATTCGGGCCGGTCATTCTCTTGGGCCGACTCGGCGACGCGATCCTTCAAGGATGCTAGCCGCTCTCTCAGCGGTTCCAACCGCAATAGGTCCGCGTGGCCGCCGAGTCGCGTGGCCAGACGAGCGGCGCGGTCGAGCACCTCCTGGACATGATCCATCGAAAAAGTATCTTGCTCTGGCTGGGTCGAAGCCAGCGACGCAGGCAGCGGGTGCCCTTCGGTACCCGGGTGCGACCCGGTTGGATGAACGCTCTTCTGATCTGCCGGTCGTCCCAACGCGATGTTCGTCTCGGGATCCTCGGCCGCGTAGACCTGCACCTCGACCAATGCGAACGAGCATCGGCCAGGCACCATTAAACGGACGACGCGACCTTCGATCGGCGGGTCAAACGTGACCTCCAGCGGCGCATTCTGCGCCGCGCCGAAGAAGACGGTACCATCGTGCTGGTAGACCTGGCGAAAATCCTGCGGCGTACACTCCTCGGCACCCTGATCGGTAACCAGAATCCTCAGCCGACTGGTGCGCGGAGCCGTGTTGCCGTCCGTGCGATTGTAGACCACCACACGCTGGATGGACTCGATCCTTGTTAAGTCCACCTGCCACCAGGGATCGATTTCGTTGCTGGCCGTGTGGAAGCCGAAACGGCTGGTGATGACCCCATCGACGGCTCCGGCTGCGTCCTGGGCTGTGGTCACTTTCGCCTCAGGACCCTCGGGATCAACGAATCGAGCGAACTGGCGGTCGGCGGCGATCCAATCGGCCTGGACTGCTTCTGCGATCCGTTCCGCCACCGGAAACCGAGCGGCATTCGTCGGCCGGTCCGGCGGCGAGCCATGCGCCACCAGACCAAGTCCCACAATTCCGCACACCAACCCGAACGCCAACCAGAAAACCATCCTCATCACGACACCCTTCCTCTCTTGATCGATCGATGCAGCTTTTCCCAGCCTAGCATCGATCGCAGAGCCGTCAAGAGATGGATGTCGCCAAGGCATCAATTAGCGGCAGCGATAACCGCCAGCTCGTTGGCGACCAGTTCCAGCCCGTTGATCATCGGTCCGAGTTCCGAATTTTCGGACTTTCGTAACTCGACGACCACTTTGTCGCTGACGTTGACCGTAAACTCTTTCACCGTCGCGCGGAAACAGCCCTCGGCCGCTGCGGCGATATCGAAGCCTTCCAGTACCTGCTGGCCATTGATGCGTACGTCAAACACGCGCTGTCCGGGCTCGACGGACCCATTCAATTCGGCGAAGTGCAGCCGCACCGTATATTCGCCTTGCACGACATCCTGGACCTCGATACGCTCGCGGTCTTTGGCTTCTCGAGCGGACGCAACCACCCAAGGAACAGAATCGCCCGCATCGCGGATCGCGGATGCGTGCCGCCGATCGGTGCCATCGCTGACGTACCAGATCCGGCCGTCGTCGGCGACGCGTCGACCCGGTGCACCAAAGTTGATGCCATGCCCGGCCGGATCCGGCGGAGTGGCCTCGTATCGAGTCCAGAACTCGATGTTCGTATCCCCGGGCATGTGGATCAGGGCCAGCGAGGTCTGCTGAGCATAGCTGCACGTGCAACTACGGGTGTAGTCCAACGCGTTGACCAGACCGTCGGCCGGGATCAGGTTGGGGGTACATCCCGCTCGGATACCGCTGAAATTCCCCGTGCCGCTGTCGTTCTCCAGGTCGAAGAAACTGGCGTATCCGCTGCGATACAGCAGCATATTCTGGCCGGCATTGAACGTATTGCATCCGTAGCGGCGTCCGTAACGCCAAGGATTGGTGTCACCGGTATGCGGTTGTTCACGCGTCCACGTCTCGCCGGTCAGCAGCGAGACCGCGTTGCCTGGCCGACCGGGGATCAGCTTGTCACCGTGGATCGCTGCGGGCAGCAAAAACCTGCCGATCTCCCAAACGATCTCGCCATTGTTGCCGCGACGCGCTGTGACATTCCTGGGTTCGTCGCCCAGTCGGCGTCGCAGGTCCTGGCTGCCCCCTTCGACCAGAATATCGTGTTCTGCACTGTAGATCAGAAACGTACCGAAGACATTGCTGTCGGTGCTCCAACGCTGTTCGCCCGTCTGGATGTCCAACGCCATCACCAGCGATGACTGATCGGCATCCTGGCCTCGACGCGACAAGTACTTCACCGCGTTTTCCGACAGGCCATCGATCAAGAACAGCGTGTCACCGTGGCTGATGATCGCGTTGTGCCGGAACCCAATCTGTGCCTCACGCTGCCACAGCACCCGACCGTCATGCCGATCCAGTACGACGACATGGCGGCTGGACGTTCCGCTGTAGCTATCGGTCCAGCCCATCTCCTGGTCCTCGAACATATGCGGTTCGCTGGTCGTGACCAAAAAATCGCCCTGGACGCTGACGTGTCCCCAATCGGGTACGCTGTCGCCGTACAATTCGGCCACACTACGGCCCGGCACGGAGAATTCGGCGACGGTTTCGCCAGTGACCGGATCCAGTTGGTGGATGCGGCCGCCGTACCGCAGGTAGATCGCGTCAGCCAGCGTGACGAAGGGGCTGCCGATGTAGGTCGCACCCGGAATGTTGGTCATATAGACCTGCTCGCCATCTCGCCAGCTCTCTTCCAATTCCAGATTGGTAAACGAATGCCCGATGCCCGGGAATTCGTGGCTCCATAGCTGCCGGCCCGTGTAGACGCATCGTGCGCCGATGGTTTCCACGCCCAGATACACTTGACGACCGGCGACGACATGGGGGCGAGGTCCGCCGGAGTGGCGAGGCAAGATGTCGTGATTGTTCGGGCCGCCGAACCACAACACGCCCAACGGCAGCCGAGCCCGTTGTTCTTGTGATACCAGCGTGTTGGCAGGATCATGGTGCTGGTGAGTCCACTGCCCCGCGCCGGTCAGTGGTCCGGAACGCTGCGCGGTCAGGTGGTCGGCGTGGACTTCCGCAGAGACCTTGTCGGCATCCACGACGGCCAGCGCTTCATCCAAAACCTGTTGCGAAACGTTGGTACCACCCAGCCAAGCCACACCGCCATACGGCCGTAACCGGTTCAGCGCAGCGGCCAAAGCGATCGCATCCGAATTCAGTCCTGCTGCCTGGGCATCCTCGCTGAGCACCATGCTGAACAGATACGGCTGAACGGCCAGTCCTGCCGGATCGGCCTCGATCACCGCTGCTCGGCGACCATACATGTCCGCACCGACCAGTTCGTCGCGCAACTCGCGAACTCGCTGGCCGTCCGCTTCGGCAACCACCACGTGCATCTGGCTACGGCCCAGCAGTTCGCGCATCAAATCGCCGGAACCGGCGCCCAGCATCAAGACGTACCCGTCCGATTCGCCCAATCGATCCAGCAGTTGCTGAGCCCTGTCCGCCCAAATGTTGGAACGTGGTGCAATCGGCGTCGCCTCGTGCTCGTGCCGCACCGGCTCGATCTGCTCCGGACCGAAACAGTAGATCTTGCCGTCTTCGGTGGTCACGAACAGACGGTCGCGAGCCGCCATTTTGTAGAACACGTCGCCTTCGATCTGGTCTTTCAGCGATTCCACTCGCTCCGCCAACATCTCATTGCGTTTCATCCCCATCCCGCCTTCGCCGACGGCGTGGACGGCATAGTCGCCATGGCCCTTGCGGCCGCGGTAATCGTACTGGATAACCTTGCCCGTGTGACGGTCAAAATGCACCGGATTCGGACCTCGACCGGCCGATACCACCAACTGGTCCTCGTCTGCCGCGATATATCCCTGCGGCGCCAGCCCGCCGTAACCATCGGCTCCGCCGTGAGGCAATTCGACATAATCGGAACTGGTTGTGTCGTTCACCCAAACCACGTCACCGCTTTCGGCATCCAAGGCGTAGAGGAACACCCCGTGCAGCGGCCAAATGCCTGCGGCAAAGTACAGCGTGCCGTCCTTGATCACCGGGCCGCCCCGAGCTGCCCAGAAGCTGATGATCCGCTCGTTGCCCAACAACCGCTGATCCGTCGGCCCACCTTGAAATCTCCACTTCAGTTCACCCGTTTCGGCAGACACGCAGTACAGGTAACTGTCGTCCGAGATAAAGTACACCGCATCGTTCCAGGCAACCGGCGCCAGACGTACGGGACCATCGGCGTAGAATCGCCATAACTGAGCGCCATCCTCGATCGCGTACGCGGTCACGCTGTCGGTCGTGCTGGAGGGAACGAAAATACGCTGCCCCATGACAACCGGCGAGTAAGAGATGTCAAAGTCCAGTTTGCCGCGGTCGTCCCACTGATGCGGCCACGCTCGACTGGGTTCGGGCATTTGACGTACCCACTGCAGATGAAGATCTTCGGCCAATTGCTGAGGGGAATCGGCACTGCGAGCGGCATCATACCGCCACATCGGCCAATCGTCTTCCGCCGCCAAATCCACCGGAAGCAGGGTTGCCCACAGTATCAAAAGGCACAGCGAACTGAGCCAGCTAGTGCCGCACATCGTCGTTTTCCAGGTTTTTCTCACGGGGTTCATTCTCCTTGATTCGAGGGGGGGCCAATTCGGGGCGTCCTCGAAAACGCGCCTCGTTTTTCTTACACCGATCCGGCAAATCTACGTAAACGGATCGAACCAATCTCCGCTCATTGTAGGCCCGTCTCATGATCGTGGCAACATACGTCTGAGCCACCCAGGTTCCGTCTGGCCCACAAAGGACCAAGCGTTCACCCCATGGTTGCATAAGAAGTAGGACGGATTGGCAATCCGTCCCACGGAACAAAGTAGGACGGATTGGCAATCCGTCCCACGAGGGAACTTAATGCAACGCTGGCGTTCACCCTGGCGGTCGCCGAGTGTTTTTTCGAACAGAGCAACTTGTCGGATTGGGCGAACGCTGTCGCGTGAATCATCGCTGCTGGATGTCACGAGTAATCGGCGGGCTGCCTATTTCGTCGATTGCCTGCGAACGTTGGACGATAAAACGCCATAAGGATGATCGTGACGAGACGGATTTCCAAGCCTATTAGCACCGACCTGTCGTATCGATCGCAGGCGTTCCGAGATGGTTCCGATCTGCCGATGCGAAGGCGCGACGAACTGTCCTCTCTTGGAAGAAAGCACGTTCAGCGATGTCCAAGCCCCACTGGTCCCTGACCACCATCCTCTTGATCACACCGCTGGCTGCCAGTTGCAGCCGTCAGTCGTCCGAACCCCAGGCGATACGAGACGATTCACCGGCGGTCGTGACCCAAACCGTCGTCCTCGATGATCTGATCGCCAAGAGTCGTCAAATCGAACACTCGCACCGAGCGCGTCAGCAACTTCACGACGAGCAACAGCAGAGCCAAGTGGTTGCGGTCGCGTATCCATCTCCTGAAAGAGAACCATCCGACTGGCGTTCGCTGGTCGATGACCAGACGATGGACGAGCTGCAGCAACAGATCAGGCAAGCCCGGCGCCGCGTCACCAGCGGTTTTCGATTGGCCGCCACGCGGGCCTCCTCGGCCATGAACCGACTAAGAACCGTCGCGATCTACGCGCACGAGAACGCCAGTCCGGCCGAGGAACCGGCGGAAGAACAACCGGCAGAAGAACAACCGGCAGAAGAACAACCGGCGGAAGACGAGCCGGCGGACGAGGAGCCGGCGGACGAGGAGCCGGCGGATGCAGCGCAGCCCGAGGACCCGGAACAAGACTCGGCACAAGACGAGCCATTGTCGGAAGATCAGCCGCCGGTGGAGCCGGAAATCGAGGTATCGCCCAGCGACGCGGTGGCGGCCGTGCAAAAGGTACCGCCGGCCCGAACAGTGCGATCCGTGCGAGCTTGCCGCACGCCTCGCCGCTTGCTCCGCGCGTCCACCCCACGGCTGGGCCGACGCATCGCTAGGCTGCGACAGAACGTCCCGCCGTGCCCGGCACCGACGATCGT
>REEF01000266.1 GCA_007695205.1 Planctomycetaceae bacterium | reverse complement strand
GGTCAGCCGCTTTCCATGTGGTAGATTGTTGGCCGAAAACGACTCCCAACCCCGCCCGCGCCCCCATGCAAGGCTACCTTCAATGACAAGAAACTTCTGGCCGGGTGCTTACCGCCACGTTTACCGCACGCTCAGGCGGAACGAGTGGCGAGTCGGAACGTGGCTCAGGCTCCCCAAGTTCAAATCAGGAAAGCCAGGTAAGAATTATGTTGCAGGATCGGGAACTCAGATCCACAATGAAGATTGGGTTGATTTGGGGTTCGAAACCCAATTTGGCAAAACCGCTGGGGGTTGTGTGTCGTCTTCACTCTGGGAATGCCTGTCCGCCCGCACGAACAGAAGAATCAACTCGGGCGGTGGTCGCACCGCGTGACAGCCGGAGTTCCGGGCAGCCTGATACCAGCTTTTTTCAAGGAAATTCGCCATGTTCCTCGCGCACCGTCTATCCCTCGGCCTCGTGCTCTTGACCCTGGCCAGTTGTCTTGTGGCCCGCTCGGCTCGCGGCGATGGCCAGGAACTCGGCTATCTCGAGACCTTCGCACTCGCCGCAGATCGGCAGCAGGCCCTGGAGAGCTTGGTCCCCGGCTCCCATGATTACT
The DNA here is from genome assembly GCA_007695205.1 of Planctomycetaceae bacterium. Lineage (GTDB taxonomy): Bacteria > Planctomycetota > Planctomycetia > Pirellulales > Pirellulaceae > SKKK01. The sequence continues at coordinate 7,446 of REEF01000266.1, read as the reverse complement.
ACTATTATCATGTCTTGCATTACCAGAATACGGGGCAGTGGGACAAGGTCGGACCGCTACTCAAGATGTGGGAGCAACGGCATCGGGGGGATCATCGCCGGTCGGTGCTGGAAAACCGGCAGATCCTACTGAGTTACGACTCGGACCCCGAGGAAACCCTGGCCCAGCTTCGGCGACGCTTGAATCTGTCTTACCGGCACATGCCCGAACGGGCGGGCGCGCCGTCCACGTATCCGACGGTGCTCGATCAGGACCGGATCACGCGTGAGCGTTTCATGAATCTGGCGCGCACGCCGCGGCGCGAGAATGTCGAGCGTTTCGAGCGGACGGCCTATGATTGGTTGATCACGCTTCCGTTGAGCAACGACGAGCGTCGCGATCTGCTCTCGCGACTGGATCATCCGGATTATCCGGGTCTGGTCGAACTGATCATCGCCGATTTGGATTACGAGCGTTCGCGTGGTTTCGGCCATCACCCGGTGCATCAGCAACTGACGCGGGAGCAGTTGGGCGCATTGCGTGAGCGACGTCCGCACTTGATGCAGGATTCGACGTTTATTCAGACTTGGCTGGCTCGTCTGCGGCCGGGCCCGGATGTGGACGTGGAACGCGATCTCGAGGAGCGGCGGGCTTATCTGGAACGTTTGGAAGCGTTTGCCGCTGATCTGGCCCCAGCACAAAACGGGGTCAAGCTGGCGATCCAGTATCATCGGCTGGCTCTGGACCGCAAACTGGGAGTGTACGATCGGGAACGTTTCGACCAATACATCCGCATCCCCCGCCACGCGCCCTATGTGAACGAGGCGTGGATCGAACAGCAGCGGCAGCGGCATCCGGAACACCGTGCCGATCCGTCGGCCGACTATCGCGAGGCGACGCTGCTGCCGCCAGTGGGCGATGACCAGCCGCTGATCCGCGAGTATCTGGCTCATTTCTTCTTGGACCAGGACCACCGCGAGGAGTTCGTCGATTACTTGCGGCAAGAGTACGTGAACACGGTGTTCGCTGAAACGCGGCTGATGGCGGGGATCGGCGATCCGGAATCGCTCTACTCGCTGCTGCGTTCGGCGCAGGTCCAGGCGTTGCGTGACCGGGTGGATATCGACTTTGCCCCGACCAATCCGGCCATTTATCAGCCGGGCGACGCGATCCGGCTGGCCGTGGACGTCAAGAACGTTGAACAACTGCTGGTGCGGGTCTATCGCATCCAGGAGCGGAACTATTACCAGGAGGAAGGGCAGCAGGTAGACACGACGATCACCCTGGACGGCCTGGTGCCGAATTACGAGCGGACGTACCGTTACGACGCTCCGCCGATCCGCCGCATCCGCCGCACGTTCGAGTTGGAAGAGATCGAAGGGCCGGGCGTCTGGGTGGTCGAGTTCATCGGTGGTGGTCGCAGCAGCCGGGCGGTGGTCCGCAAGGGTCAATTGCGTTACACGCTGCAGAACGGGCCGGCCGGGCACTTGTTCCGCGTGTACGACGAGACGAATCAGCCGCGGGAACAGGCTCAACTGCTGATCGACGGGCACAAATACGGTCCGGATTCGCAGGGTCGGATCGTGGTGCCTTACACCACGCGCCCCGGGCGCCAGCAGATCATCCTGGTGGACGAGGACCGTGCCACGCTGGACTCCTTCGATCACCTGGAGGAATCCTATCGTTTAGACGTCGGGTTTCATCTGGAACGCGAATCGATCAACGATCGGCAGCAGGCGGAACTGATCCTGCGGCCGACGCTGCGATTGAACGGAGCCTCTCAACCGCTGGGTTTGCTGGAGAACGTCCAGTTGACGATCGCTGCCGAGGATCTGGACGGGGTGTCCAGTTCGCAGACGACGGTCGATTTCGAATTGGCAGAGGACGGCGAGACGACGCATCGGTTCCAGGTGCCTCCGCGTGTGCGGAGACTGGGATTGCGGCTGGAGGCCACGGTCCCCAGTCTGAGCACGGGCGAGGATGTGTCGCTGTCGGCCACGGAGACGGTGGAGGTGAACCAGTTGGCGACGACGGAAAAACTGGCCATCCCCTACCTGACTCGGGATGGCGAAGCGTACGTTTTGGAAGTGCGGGGGCGGAACGGCGAGTTACGGGGCGGAGAGCGGGTGAGTCTCCGCTTTCGCCACCGCGATGTCAAGCCGCAGCCGACGTACAGCCTGCAGACCGACGCGCAGGGCCGGATCCAGTTGGGCCCGCTGGCCGAGATCGCCAGCCTGAACGCCCGCATGGCCGACGGATTGGAACGGGATTGGACGCTGCACGAGCCGGCGTACAGCTACCTTCCCAGCCTGACCGGTGTCGCCGGGGAAACGTTGCGGGTTCCCTGGATGAGCGACTTGGAGACGCCGATTCGCGAGGAACTCGGGCTGCTGGAGCTGCGGGACGGCAAGCCGGTCGCCGATCGCTTCGAGGACTTGCAGATCCACGACGGCTACCTGCAGATCGGCCCGCTGGAGCCGGGCGATTACCAGTTGCTGTTGAAGCGGGATGACCGCCGGATCAGCCTGCATCTGACCGACGGTCCGATCCGGGACGGGCATGTGTTGGGCGAGCTGCGTTATCTGCAACGCACCGACCCGCGGCCGATGGCGTTGTTGCGTCCCGCGGTGGACGATCAGCAGGTGAAGCTACAGGTGCGAAATGCGGGTCCGGGGACGCGGGTGCACGTGTTCGCCAGCCGCTATTTGGACGCCTTTCACGCGTGGCAAAGTCTGCGGATTCCAGCTCGCCAGGCGGCTTGGGTCACCACGCTGCCGGCGGCCGATTCGCTGTATGTGGCGGGCCGGGACATTGGCGACGAGTACCGTTACATCCTCGATCGCCGCACCGCTCGCCGCTATCCGGGCAATCTGTTGGCTCGTCCGGGGCTGCTGTTGAATCCTTGGGCGCTCCGCGAGACGGAGACGGGGGAATTGCGGGCGGCTGCGGGCGAAGACTACCAACGGCTGGCTCGCGAGCGGGAGCGGGCGGCGGCTCGGCGAGCCGAAGCGGAGGTGCGGGAAACCCAGCGGACCGATCCCCAGGATCTGAACTTCCTGGCTCAACCGGCTCGCGTCTGGGCCAATCTCCGCCCCGATGAAGACGGTCGGATTCACATCGATCGTGAAGAACTGGGCGATCGCCACCTGCTGTGGATCGTGGCTGCCGACGGGTTGCACACCGCCTGGCGAACGCTGGCCTTGGAAGCGGTTGAACCGGTGCTGCGCGAGCGGCGGCTGGTCCAAGCCCTGGACCCCGAACGGCACTTCGTCCAGCGCCGCAATGTGGACGTGCTGGCCCCCGGGCAAACGCTGTCGTTCCCGGATTTGACCGAGGCCCGGCTGGAAGTCTACGACTCGATTGCCGCCGTCTACCGGCTGTTCCTGACATTGAACGAGGAAAACAACGGCGATGACAAGCTCCGCCAATTCGCTTGGCTGCTGGAGTGGCCGCAACTGGACGACGATCAGCGGCGGGAGAAGTACTCCCAATTCGCCTGCCACGAACTGAACTTCTTCCTCTATCACAAGGACCGTCCGTTCTTTGACCGGGTGGTGCGGCCCTATCTGGCCAACAAGCGAGACCGCACGTTCATGGACGATTATCTGCTGGGCAACGACCTGGACCCGTACGCCGAGCGGTGGGCCTTTTCCCGGTTGAACATGGTCGAGCGGATCCTGCTGGGGCGGCGTCTGGAGCAGCAGGAGGCGCTGGCCCGGCATGTGCGGGATCGTTTCGAGCTGCTGCCGCCGGACATCGATCGCGACAACCGGCTGTTCGAACTGGCCCTGCAGGGCAGCGTGCTGGCGACCGAGGGCGTATTGCGCGATTTCGACGAACAGGTGGTCTCCGAACTGCGGGCGCAGGCCCAGGCGGATCGCGTGTCGCAGATGGGACGGCGAGCCGCTGCCCCCGAAGGCGGGATGATGGGGGGCGGAATGATGGGCGGCATGGGCGGCATGGCTTTCGGGGCTGCGGATCTTGCGGCACCGTCGGCACCGTCGGAACTCCGCGAACCGCGTGCCGAGCTGGCGGAGGAGGACGCCGCGCCGGCTCCGGCTGCGGCTGCGGCGCCGCCCATGGATGCCATGGTGGAAGCAGATTTAATGGCGAGGGACATGGACGATGCGCTGGGTCTGGAAGACGCCCGGAAGATGCGGGAAGAGATCCGCCGCTTTTACCGCGATGTCGCACCGACCACCGAATGGGCCGAAAACAACTACTATCATCTGCGGATCGAAGAGCAGGTTGCCGAGCTGATCCCGGTCAACGCGTTCTGGCGCGATTACGCCCGGCATGACGGCCAGGCCCCGTTCCTGTCCACGCGTTTGGTGGAAGCGCATGGCAATTTCGCCGAGATGATGCTGGCTCTGGCCGTGCTCGAGTTGCCTTTCGAACCGGGCGAACACGAGCTGGCCGGGTTCGATCCGGCGGCGGAGGTCGTCGAGCCAGTCACGTTGACCGCCGCCTCGCCGCTGATCGCCTTCTACCGCCAGGTGGAACCGCGTGAACCGGCCGCGGAAGACGTGCCGATCTTGGTCAGCCAGAACTTCTTCCAGTACGGCGATCGCTACCGCACCGTCGATAACGAACAGGTCGATCGGTTCGTCACCGACGAATTTCTGATCCAGACCGTGTACGGGGCCCAGGTCGTGGTGACCAACCCGAGCTCCAGCCGCCAGCGTCTGGACGTGCTGCTGCAGGTGCCCGCGGGCGCCGTGCCCGTGCTGGGCGACCGCAGTTTGACCAGCCGCCATCTCGGGCTGGAACCGTTCGAGACCCGCAAGCTGGAATACCACTTCTACTTCCCCGATCCGGGCGACTATGACCACTTCCCCGTCCACGTGGCACGCCAGGAGGATCTGGTCGCCTACGCCGATCCGATCCGCTTCCGGGTGGTCCGCGAGCCCAGCGAAATCGATCGGGACAACTGGGACTACCTCTCCCAGAACGGCACTTCGGAACAGGTCGTGCAGTTCCTGGAGAAACACAATGTCGAAGCCCTGGATCTGGAACGGATCGCCTGGCGGATGCGAGATGCGGAATTCTTCGCCGCCGTGATCCAGTTGCTGGAAGCCCGCTTCATTTACGACGATACGCTCTGGTCTTACAGCCTGATGCACAACCACGTGCCCGCCATTGAACAGTACCTGCGGCACCAGGATGCCTTCGTCAGCCAATGCGGCCCCTATCTGGAATCGACCCTGCTGCGGATCGATCCGGTCGAACGGCATATCTGGCAGGTGTTGGAGTACGATCCGCTGGTCAACGCCCGCGCCCATCAACTGGGACCGCGCCGCAAGATCGTCAACCAGGCGGTGCACACGCAGTACCTGATGTTCCTGCAGATCCTGGCGCACAAAGGCCAGTTCGATGCCAACGACTGCTTGGCGATCGCCTACTACCTGCTGCTGCAGGATCGCGTCGAGGAAACGCTGGAGCGGTTCGCCGAGGTCGATCCCGAGGCCTTGGACAGCCAGTTGCAGTACGCCTATTTCCAGGCGCACTTGGCCTTCTTCACTGCCGAACTGGAGACGGCTCGGGAGATCGCCCAGCGGCATGCGACGCACCCGGTTGATCGCTGGCGCAAGCGTTTCGAAAACGTGCTGGCCCAACTGGACCAGATCGAAGGCCGGGGCGAAGGGCGGCTGGTCGACGCCGACGACCGGGACCAGCAGCAACAGCGACTGGCCGACACGGATCCGGCCCTTGAGATTCACGTCGAGGGCGATCGGATCGAAATCGGCTATGCCAACCTGGAACGCGTCCGCATCGACTACTACTTGATGGACATCGAGCTGTTGTTTTCCAATCAGCCCTTCGTGACGCAGTACGGTGGTCAATTCGCCTTGATTCGGCCGAACCACACGCAGAGTGTGGAATTGCCGGGCGACCAGCAGCAGCATACGATCAGTCTGCCGGACGATTTGGCGCGGCAGAACGTGATGATCGAGGTGGTGGGTGGGCCGTTAAAGCGCGCGGCCACCTACTTTTCCAACAGTCTGGACGTGCGGCTGATGGAGAACTATGGCCAGTTGAGTGTACGTCAGCGGGGAGCTGAGCGCGGATACGGCGGGGTGTACGTCAAGGTCTATGCCCGCCGTATGGATGGTCAGGTGCGGTTTTACAAGGACGGTTACACGGACCTGCGTGGGCGTTTCGACTATGCCTCGGTCAGCGGCGATCAGCAAGCGGGAGTCCGCGAGTTTGCGATTCTGATCCTGAGCGACGAGCACGGGGCGGTCGTCCGCGAAGCGCCCGCTCCGAAACGGTGAGCCCACGTCGCGTTGGCAGCGAGCCGGAGATGCGGTCGGCTCGCTGCCCCCGCTTGATGCGGTGTTGATTTCTGCCGATCAGCCACACGTTTACTGCCATCCTCGGTTCTGTAATATGATGCCTGTCCTTTTCGGCCATCTTGCTTCGTTTAACCGCGACCCAGCGGGGAGCGCGGGGCGTCGCGGCACAGTGAGTGCGTAGGCCGCACGCTCTCCGCTGGGTCGCGGTTAAACAGCTTTGGTTGCGGCCAGCGGTCGCGTTAGGATACAGCCGAGCATATCTCACGGAGAGAGAGTCTCATGCCTTCCACCCAGCTCGGCAAAGTCCAGTTGCGAATCATGCAGGTCTTGTGGGATCGCGGGCGGGCCACCGCTCGCGAAATCACCGACGCCATCAACGCCAGCGAACCGATCGCGCATAGCACCGTGCAGACGCTGCTCCGCGGGCTGGAGGAAAAGCGCTCGGTGTCGCACGAAGCCCAGGATCGCACGTTCGTCTTCTTTCCCTTGGTGAAAGAGCACGAGTTTAAGCAGAGCGTGACGCGCGACCTAGTCGAACGAGTGTTCGGCGGCAGTGCCGGGAGCCTAGTGGCTCACTTGCTGAAGAACGAAAACGTCTCGCGGGAAGAAATCGACGAAATCCGCAAGCTCATCAATCAGCGGGCCAATAAATAGGGGAATCGGCATGAACGGGCTCTCGATGCAAATGCTGCTGTTGGACGCCGCGACCGCCCTGGTCGGGTTTGCCACCAACTGGCTGCTTCAGTCGACATTGCTGATCGCGGCGGGACTGGCCATTGTCGCCGAAGGGATCGCCGATGAAGACGGCCACTACCAATTGAACGTCGCCGGCGTCTCCTCGAAAACTCACCAATACCCCGGCCTGGTCGCCAGGATGGAGGGGACGGCGATTGCCTGGCGGATGTTGAATCTCGACGCGCCAACAACCGAAGTCGCGTTGGAACTACCGCCCGAGGAACCGATTCGAGGCAAGCTGATGGACATCCAGGGCCAGCCGGCCCCTGGCGTGCTGCTGACGATCTGGGCGGTCGCCGCGCGCGGTGCGAGCGGCAGGCTCGGCGAGCAATGGATGAGTTATCCAGGCGGCTTGGACGTGCGACGCCAACTGGGCGCCACGGCAACGCTCAAGACTGGCGGGCTGGAACAAGTGGACGTGGTGCTGCAGCCTTGC
>REEF01000639.1 GCA_007695205.1 Planctomycetaceae bacterium | reverse complement strand
GCGGTATCGACCACGCCGTCGTAGCCGGGGCCCCCGGCGCCCAGGTACCCGTCGCTGCGCCCCGTGTCGTCCCGGCTGACCCAGAACGCATAGAGCGACCCGCCGGCCAGCTCGAAGCGGAACCGGACCGGCTTGCCGCGTAACGAGGCCAGGTCGGAACCGCCTTCCCAGACAATCGGCGCCAAGGTGCTGTCGCCGGTCAGCGGCACGCTGTTGGCCAGCGTGAACGGCTCGATGGGCTGTCCGCTGCGGTCCAGCACCTCGACCCGTAGCGCGCCGTCGGGCACCTTGGCGTTGACGAACAGGTGCGTGCCGTTGAACGTGACCGGGCGCGTGGTGAGCGTGCCGCCGCTGGGGCCGGCGTCCATCGAGGCGAAGCCGTCGCGGCGCAGGAAGGCCAGGCCGATGCTGCCGCCGTGGTAGATCCCGCGGCTGCCGTCCGGGCCGATTCCCGAATAGCCGGTGTACGGGAACACCAGCTTCTCGCCCAGCACCACGAACACGCCCGTCGTGCTGTGCAGGTAGGCTCGGTCCCAATCGCCGTCGCGCCGAGTTCCTGCCAAAAAGGGCTCGCGGCTGGGGCGGTGCCAGTGGAATCCATCGCGGCTGAAGCCGACTTCCAAGTCAGTCAACTTGGGAAACCGTTCCTCCTCGCAGACGCGGTTGTGCGGCCCGCGATGGATTTGGTGCATGCCGACGATCAGACTCTCGTAGGCCACGGCCGGCCGGCTGTAGAGCTGGACGCCGTGAGCGTGCGCGGCCGGATGATAACTGCCCTCCGGCTCGGGTTCGTCCAGCCGATCGGCGCCTTGCCAGTAAACGGCATCGCGGTCCCAATCGGCCTCTAAGAACTCCCGACTCTCGCAATAATAGGTGGCGCGGCCCATGCCGTCGGTAGCCCGCATGCTGAACACCCACTTCTCGCGAAAAGGATTATAGAACAACGACGAGTAATCGCCGCGCCACCGGCCCGCGGAGACGCCTTCGGACCAGTGTCGTCCGTCCGCCGACGTGTAAAGGAATTGCTGGCCGGCATGTGGATGCCCCCCGCGATGGCATTCCATGTACTTCACCCGCTCGTGCGCACGGCTCGCATTGAGATCCAACCAAACGGCGTTGTCGTCGACGCTTCGGTCGATCAGCACATTACCCCGTTCCGACAACTGCGGGCGGGTCCAGTTCACCAGGTCGGGACTCGCAACCATCGCCAAGGGACCTCGCCAGCCGGCGGTGTAAAACATCTTGAACAGCCGGTCCTCCGGATCAAAAAACACACCGCCCTGGCCCAGATACACCACGCCCCTTCGGTCCAACTCATCAGGGCTCTCCGGCTGAACCACCGGATTCGCTGCGTACCGCTGCGCCGCGTGATAGGTCCGGTCGAGGTCGGTTTTTTCGATCAGAAAATCGTCCACAAACAACTGCCGCCCCACGTCGATCGGCACCACCTCCGGCGGATGATCCAGGTACGGCACCGGCATGGGATCGGCCGACTTCGGATCCAGATGATCCGGGGGCCATGTCTCAGGCAACCGGATGCCGTTGTACAGCAACCGGCGGGTGGCTTGGTCCGCGGTTTCCTGCTTCGAAGCTTGGGCCGCTCGCGGGATTTCTTCCGAAGTTGGCTCCACCCACCAGTGATGCAGATTGACTCGCCGCCCCGACTGGTCGTAAGCGATACTCGATTGGATCAGCAGCCGCTCGGGCGTCTCGGGGTCGTACTTGCCGATCACTTCGTTGGTCGAATACGAGTCCAGATCGCGGATCGAGTCCTTGTTCAGGAAGATGCCCTCGTCCCAGTGGATTGCATCGGTCGAGGTGTACAGGACCAGATGCCGCGGATCGTCGCCCGTATGTCCGCTACGGCCGTGCATGAAGTACAGGTTCCCGATCCGCTGAGAGATCTGGGGATTGCGGATGCGTTTGGCCAGGAAGGTCGTGTTCGCCTCGGACCACGTATGCCCCTGGTCGCGGCTGACCGTATAGTGAGGCCGGTGTTCGTCCGCTTCCAGATAGCTGTAGGCGACCAGGTGTCCTTCGGGCGTCACCGTCATCGCCCCGTACCAGCGCCGGGGATCGAACGGCAGCTCGCTTCGCCTGGAAAACGTCTCGCCGTTGTCCGTCGATACGTACAGGCAGTGCGGCAGCATGTGACGCTCGGACCCGTCCCGGTCGCCCGGGTTGAACAGGACGAAAAGGGTATCACCATGAACCAGCGAAGCATGTTCGCGGGCCACTTTCCGGACGTCGGCCCCCGGATCGATCTCCCGAGCTTCGGTCCAGGTTCTGCCGTGGTCGTAGCTGCGCAGGTAGACCGGGGTGGTCCGGGCCCATTGCCTGTCCCGATTGGTATAACGTCCGGCGATGGCCACCACGGTCCCGTTCGGCGCGGTCATGACTTCATCCACCAAGGCGGAATAGAACTCATCGCCCTCCCAGACTTGCTTGGAATACTCCAACACGTACGGCTCGGACCAGGACCGGCCGCCATCCTGCGAGATCCGGTACTCGGACCAGCCGGCCGTCCCGTGGCCGCCGTACGTCTCGCCACAGACGTTGCTGTAAAAAGCGATGATATCTCCGTTGGTGCATTCGGTGATGGCCTGCCCGCCGTGGCCAGAGCGGCCCTCACGCTGATGATCGACGAACAAAATCCCCGTGTTGGGAACATCTGCCGGGGTGATGGTGAAGCGCGCCGGCGGCTCCGCATGTGATGGACAGACGCAGCAGGCCAGGATCAGCCCAGCGGCCAGCGGGAACAGGCGGTGCGATGTCGGGGTGACAGCGAGAGCGGTCATGGTGGTTCTTCCTTTCGGTAGGGAACGGTGAGGGGATCGAGAGTCGTCTTCGCCCAACGATCGACCACATGGAAGACGGCTTGACCGAAAATGACTCCCGACCCCCTGTCTCTGCAGACGCTTCAGTCTTCGGCCACGCTACGGTTTTTCAGCGGGCGGCTGATCAGCATTTTCAACCGCGAGTCCGGATGGACCAGTTCGCCCGCCAGGATATCGGCCTCGGTGATCCGTGCCATCAGGATCTCGCCCAACCGCGACCGCTCGCGGTCGTACGAGATATAGATCGTACCGTCGGGCGCCTGAGTCCCGTCGGGGTAGGAGATCCCCGTGCGCTCGTCCAGCATCAGGCCGCCTTTCCAAGTGGCTCCTTCGTCTTCGGACAGCCACGCGGTCAGCTTGCTGCGGCCCTCGTGAGAATCCATCGTCTCGCCGTGCTTGACTATCAAGATCCGGCCCGAAGCCATGCGGCGGATGTGGAACCGTGCCACGGGATGCACGATGCCGTCCGGGAACGTCGGTTCGGACCACGTGGCGCCACGATCCTCGGAAAAACTCTGCATGATGCCTTTCCGGGTCCGGGCCAGCATCCACAGCGAGTGGTCCTGGCGCTGCACGATCATGGCTTCGTGCCAGCACGGATCCGGGAATGGCCGCAGCCCGCGGCGCGTCCACGTGGCTCCTTGATCCGTCGAGACGAAGACGTTCACGCCGCGGTAGGGATCGAGTTCCGGAAAGAGATTCTCCGACAGCGGATCGCGACCCGGGCGCTGCAGAAGATAGGCCGGCAACAACCATTCCCCGCTCGACAATACTGTCGGCTTGTTCAGCACCCGGCCGTGCCAGATGCGGCGTGGTTCGGACCACTCGGGCTGATCGGCGTCGGGGTTCTCGCAGACCGCAACCCACAGACCGTCGCGGCCGTCCCAGTGGTTCATCACCTGGTCGAAAAAGAACCACAGCCGGCCCAGCGGATCGGTCCACAACGCACCGACGATCACGCTGCGCGGCAGCGGCAATCCGGGCGACTGGCTGTCGATCACCAGCCGGGGCTTCGACCAGGTTTCGCCGTCGTCGTCGCTGGTGGCGGCCACCATAAATGCCTTGGGTCCGTCCTCGCCCGCCACCCAGGCGGCCCAAAGCCGCCCCTTCGGCGTCCGCTCGATGCCGATGGTCATGCCGTAATCCAGCCGGTCGTAGTCGTACTCCGGCAGCGGCGACGTGTTGAGCTTCGGGGGAATGAGCGCCAGGTCGGCAACCCGACGCAGCGTCTCCGGCGATCGGTCGCCGGCGCGGTACGCCTCGCGCACCTCCTCTTCGTACTCGCGCACCTGCTGGGGCGTCATGGCGGCGAAGGGCGCCTCGGGACTCTCGCCCCAGGCGACAGTCGCACCGAGCAGCGTCGCGCCGACGAGTGTGAAGGCAACCGTGCCGTGGTTGCGCAGCAGCATCACAAAGTTCATGGCAGATCCTTTCCGTTTTTCTTGTCGGTAGGAAACAAGGTCTTTGGCCGCCTCGGGGCTCGGTGCAAACGTCGTACGCACACCGGCCACGCAAACCGGGATACCGGTTTGCAGCTCGCATCGTACTCAGAAAAACCGATCGCGTAAAGCGACTGGCCCAAAATCTCGCTTATTCCTTTGCCGGTCCTCCGTCTTCTGGACTCCGCCGTCCAGCAGTGGAGTTACGACGCCTTCCCTTGCCGCGGCGACTCGGGCGGCGGACGGCCGGTTCCTGGTCGGAGGGTTCCGCATCGAACACGAACAGGGCCTCGCGCAGGCTGAACCGGATGTGCTGCTGCATCAGCCGCCGCGCCGCCCGGGCGTCGCGGCGGCGCACGGCGGCGGCGATGCGGCCGTGGTACAGGCAGATGCGGGCCACGTGGTACAGGTCGCGAAAATGGCTGCCCAGGCCGAACGCGCAGTGCCGAAGGTGCACGTCGCCCAGCGTCTTGCACACCAGGTTGTTTTGGGCAACGCTGGCAATCAGCTTGTGGAACGCCGCGTCGGCGGCCAGGAAGTCGCGTTGCAGCCGCCCGTCCATGCGCGGGCGGCCGGAATCGCGGAACTGGTGGGCCAAGCGACGCATGTCGGTGGCGTACTGCTGCAACTCGGCCACTTCGGCGGGCCGGATGCGCCGCACCGCCTTGGCCACGGCCATGGCCTCCAGAGCGATGCGCACCTCATACATTTCGACGATCTGCCGCCGGCTGGGCTCGGCTACGAACGTGCCGCTGGAGGCAAGCTGCACCAGCAGCCCCTCGTTCTTCAGCCGGTGGATAGCCTCGCGGACGGGCGTGCGGCTGATGCCCAACTCGCACGCCAGACGGTGTTCCGACACCTTCTGTCCCGCGCGCAACTCGCGCCGGGCCAGTTTTTCTGCAATATAGGCATACGCCGTGTCGCTGAGTGCCGAACCCATGATTGTGTTGATCGTTGTGGATACCGACCGGCCAGATCGGGATACCGGTTTGAGTCAAACCAAAAAAAATGCACGACCTGTCGCCGCCCCGGTCGGTGTGCAAGCTGCCATTCGGCCAACCCGACGTGGCAGCCAATGCGACAACGGGTAGGGATTCTACCCGGAGTCTCGGCAATTTCAATAACCCTTCGGTCGAGCCTGGGCGAGGATCAAGTGTTTGGACTGTTTGTGTTTGGGGTCAGAGTTGTTTGGGGTCAGAGCTTCATTAGCCATTAGCGTTGATAGGGCATTTCGTCCCGGTATCCGCCCCATGACGGCTCGACCTTTGCGGATGGAATACCCAGGTGCCTGCGATCACGTGATGTCGCGCGGCAACGCGCGGCGTGCGATGGTGAAGGCACCAGCGGCCTACGGTCAGTTCGTTTCCGCGGGGCAGTGTCTCCCACCGGCTCAGCGTGTGGCGAGGGTCCGGTTGTAGGCCGGCAATGGATTGCCGTCGTCGTCGAGCTTACCGGTCGCCCAGAGCACGCCGCGGGCCAGGGTGTCGAGGTACACCGGGTCGGCCACTGCGCGATTGTCGTGCCCAATGGTGGTGCCGAACACCGGCGCGTTGCCGTACTGGTGCGTCCAGTACGTTGCGTGGCGCCGGTCGTGGCGCTCGCCGTAGCAGTCGGCCAGCACCGTCGTGCCTTCGTCAACTCGCTCGATGGTGTAAAGCTCCACGGTGGCCGGCGTCCAGGTTTCGCCGAAATCGCGCATGATGGGGTGCTCTGGCGCGAGGTTCTTGATCTCGCGCGGCCGGTTCGACTCGTGGACCCGCGACTTCACGCCCATGAACTCGTGCCACTTCTCCGAATCGCGCAGGCTGTGGAGCGTGTTGTGGATGACCACGGCGGGCACGCCCGATTCGTGGTGAGCGTCGGCAATGCGGGCGGCCAGCGGGTCGTGCTCGCGAAGGTTGGTCAGACCGTGGTTGTGGATCACGATATCGAACCCGTCGATCCAGTTCTCGTCCTCGAACCGGGTGGGCGAGAAGTCGGCCCGGCGGCCGGCTTCGTAGTCGACGGTCCACTCGATGTGAATCCGCTCGCTCAGCCCTTCGGTGATAAGCTGCTTCTGGGTTTCAAAGTCGTGCCACCCGCCGCCCGTGACGAGCAAGGCTCGAATGGGTTGGGGGGCATCCTCTGCAAGAGCCTGGCCGCCGATCGACAGGACCAGAAACAAGGCGAAAAAACGTTTGGCAAGCGTCAACATAAGTGAGGCTCCTTTGGTGGTGGGCAATGGAACGGGGATGCCGGTGCTACAGCACCGGCGCGGCTGAGGACGCCCTCAGCGGTTAAACGCTAGCATAAGGCATCGCACCGCGGGTTGCAATCTTGCCGGACGGCGTTCATAATTCCTCTCAGTCGTTCAAAATGCCTGTCAGTCAGGAGACCAGACCATGTTTAACCGCCGCCGTTTTCTTGCTGCTGCCGGCGCCATCGCCGGATTCCACATCGTTCCGCGTGGGGTGGTGGCGGGGGCCGATCAGCCGCCGCCCAGCGAACGGCTGAATATCGCAGGGATCGGCGTCGGCGGCCAAGGGGCCGGCGTGCTGCGGCGATTGGCCGAATCGGGCCAGAACATCGTGGCGCTGTGCGACGTGGACAGCCAGCGCGCCGCCGGCACATTTCGAGCCTATCCGCAAGCCGACGTCTTCCAGGACCATCGCGTTCTGCTGGACCGCAGCCGGAACATCGACGCGGTGATGATCGCGACGCCGGACCATACGCACGCCTCTGCGACCTTGGCGGCCTTGCGCGCCGGCAAGCACGTGTACGTCGAGAAACCGATGTCGCACAGCATCGAAGAGGCGCGCGTCATGACCCAAGTGGCAAAGCAAACCGGCTTGGTCACCCAGGTCGGCAATCAGGGCCATGCGGGCGAAGGCTTGCGGCTGACGCGCGAGTGGATTCAGGCAGGTCTGATCGGCGCGGTGCGCGAGGTCCATTGTTGGAGCGACCGCCCCGGCAAGTTCTGGAGCCAGAACATCGATCGCCCGACGGACACGCCGCCCGTACCGGATTCGCTGGATTGGAACCTGTGGCTGGGCGGTGCGCCCGAGCGTCCGTATCATCCGGTGTACTGCCCTCGAGCTTGGCGCGGCTGGTTCGATTTCGGCACGGGCGCGATGGGCGACATGGCCGTCCACAACATGGACCCGGCGTTTTATGCCCTCGACCTGGATGCGCCGATCCGAGCCGAGGCCCGGACCAGCCAACCGCTGATGGCCGAGTCCTATCCGGCCTGGTCCGTGATCACCTACCATTTCGCCGCCCGCGGCGATCGGCCCGCGGTGACGGTCACCTGGTACGACGGCGGTCAGATGCCGCCGCGCCCCGCCGAATTGGAACCAGATCGCCAACTGTCGGACAACGGGATTTACTTCGTCGGCGACCGGGGCACCCTGTTGGCCGGCGGTTGGGCGGGCACCCCGCGGCTGGTTCCGGAATCCCGCATGAGGGACGCCGAGTTGCCACCGAGGACCATCCCGCGTTCGATCGGCCATCATGCCGAATGGATTCAGGCCTGCAAGGACGGGAAGCCCGAGGATTCCCAAGCTGGGTTCGCTTACTCCGGACCCTACACGGAAGCCCTGCTGGTGGGCAACCTGGCGCTGCGGCTGCAGAAGCCCATCGAGTGGGACGCGGCGGCCATGCAGGCCACCAACGCCTCGGAAGCCGATCCGCTGATCCGCAAAACGTACCGCGCGGGCTTCGGCATCGAATCGTAACGCGGCCGAACCGCGATCGGGATGTCTGCGGTTCGTTATGCCCGCTAAGGTCGATCGCGGTCGCGAAGCTTGCTGAGAATGTCTTTGGCGAGCTGCGCGTTCG
>REEF01000268.1 GCA_007695205.1 Planctomycetaceae bacterium | reverse complement strand
GTTTTCGGGCAAGCTCGTTTCCATAGGGTTGGTCGTTGGCCGAAAACGACTCCCGCCCCCCTTCCGCCGATTCCACCGAGAAAGACCTGGCCGGGTGCTTAACCTCCCGCCAGATTCGCCATCAGCAGGGCGATATCGGCCGGGGTGATACCGCTGATTCGGCTGGCTTGAGCCAAACTGACAGGTTGGATGCGTGCCAGTTTCTGGCGAGCTTCGGCTCGAAGATGAACGATGCGGTTGTAGTCGAATCCGGCGGGGATGCGTTTTTCGGCCAGTCGCTGTTGGCGGTCGATCTGCTGTTGCTGGCGAAAAACGTAACCCGCGTACTTGATGTCGAAGGTCACCTGGTCGGCGATCTCGGATTGGACGGTTGCCAGTTCGGGCAATCGAGCTGCGATGGTTTGCCACGAGGTGTCGGGACGTTTCAATAACTGAGCCAGCGCGTGTCCGTCGGCGCGATGGGTATCGAGCAATTGGTTGACGTGCTGAATCGTCCGGATCTTCGCTTGCAGTCGCTGCCAGCGATGGTCGTCCACCAAACCCAGCTCACGACCCAGCGGTGTCAATCGTCGATCGGCGTTGTCATGGCGTAGCAGCAGGCGGTATTCGGCGCGACTGGTGAACATGCGATACGGCTCGTCCACCCCGCAGGTCACCAGATCATCGATCAACACGCCCAAGTACGCTTGATCCCGCCCCAGCACCAAAGGTTCGCGGCCCTGCAACTTCAACGCGGCGTTGGCGCCGGCGATCAACCCCTGCGCGGCAGCTTCCTCGTAGCCCGTCGTGCCGTTGATCTGGCCGGCAAAATACAGGCCTTCGACCGCCTTGGTCTCCAAGGTTGGACGCAACTGGTCAGGAGGACAGTAATCGTATTCGACCGCGTAACCGTAACGCATCACGCGAGCCTGCTGCAGGCCATCGATCCGCCGAAACATCTCGTCCTGGATATCGCGTGGCAGGCTGGTCGAGATGCCGTTCACGTAGATCTCCAGCGTATTGCGTCCCTCGGGTTCCAGAAACAACTGGTGACGGTCTTTTTCGGCGAACCGCACCACTTTGTCTTCGATCGACGGACAGTAGCGAGGTCCGCTGGTGCGGATCTGGCCGCTGTACATCGGAGCTCGATGCAGGTTGTTGCGGATCAGGTCGTGGACCTGTTGGTTGGTGTACGTGATCCAGCAAGGAACCTGTTGGATCTCCAGCCGATCCGTCAAAAACGAGAAGGGTGATGGTGGTTCGTCCCCCGAGTGAACTTCCAGACGCCGGAAGTCGATGGTCCGGCCGTTTAAGCGCGCCGGCGTGCCCGTCTTAAAACGTTCGATGCGGAATCCGGCGTCGTGCAACGCCCGGCTCAACCCAGACGTTGTGCCCTCACCCGCTCGGCCCCCCGGCGTCTTCGCCTCGCCCGTATGCATCAACGCCTGCAGGAAGGTACCGGTGGTCAGGATCACCGCATCGGCTCGATACTCCGCGTCCCCCCGAACCGTGACGCCTCGAACACGATCCTGGTTGCCCACGCGTTCGACCAGCAGATCCTCGACCGTCTCCTGCCGCAGGTCCAATCCCGGTTGACCCTCGACGATTCGCTTGATCTCTGCCTGATAGGCTCTCTTGTCCGCTTGGGCGCGGGGTCCGTGCATCGCCGGGCCTTTGCGACGATTCAACAACCGGAACTGGATGCCTGTCGCATCGATCGCCCGGGCCATCGCGCCGCCCAAGGCATCGATTTCACGTACGATGTGTCCCTTGGCGACACCGCCGATCGCCGGATTGCAGCTCATCTGCGCCACGGTATCCAGGTTGGTCGTCAGCAGGGCGACTCGAGCCCCCAGCCGAGCGGCGGCCAGCGCCGCTTCGGTCCCCGCATGACCGGCGCCGATCACCAACAAGTCATACTCGTAGACACAGGCGGGCATCGTTTAGGTCTTCGCCGCCTTGGTCCGCGACTCGCGCAATCCGCGGCTCAGGATGTCCCGCAACATGGGCGAGTAGTCTTCGTACTTCACCCGGTCCGGCGCTCCGTTGGCGAATTGATAGATCGCATCACGCGGTTTGATCCCCAACGCCAACAATGTCGAGCTGACCGTTCCATGGTCCTGGCTGCGGACGATCATCGTCGGACGCCCCGGCGGCGATGGTGCCCTGGAAAACACCTTGCTGGCCACCGCCAAAAATTTGACCGGAGAATCCAGCGTTTGTAGCGTTAGCAAACGATGAGCCAACTGAACGCGATCGTCACGAGCGTCATTGACGTCGTGGTTGGCGATGATGCTTAAGCCCTCGTCCAATTCCACCACATTGGGATCGTCACTTCCGTGCACGGCCCAAGCGCTTTCCGAATCCGCGATGATGTAGTTGACACCCTGATAGTTTCCGGTTGACAATTCATCCATCGCCTGATCGATCGCCCGACGAGCCGACGGGGCTCGCAGTAGCTCGCGGCAAAGAACGCCCCGAGAACGGGGTGCGATCGTGGGCGTCAACTTCATCCGGTTACAGCAGGCGACGAACATCCCATTCTGGTTGACACCCAACCATGTGCCGCCCGCCTGCTGGTCGATGCCGCACAGAACCCGCGGCTTGCCAGACTGGATCGAAGGAACTTGCGATGGTCGATCGAAGAACTCTTCGCGGTTGGCAGCTACGAGGATCGGGGAATCAGGAACCAGCCGGTACTGAATCGCGAGAATGCACATAGTTTCGATGGTGTTTTCTAGGATAAAGGAAGGATCAAGGACCTTAACTTCGCGGAAGCGAACACAAACTTTTCCGGTGCGAATTTCCTGACTTTCCTGTCAATGTATTCGGAAAATCAAAGCTCCGACACCTTCGCTTAGGGGGGAGGTCTTACTTTTTTCCTTTGCGGGTGTGGATCATTCGTAAAACGACCGACTTGTTAAACGAGGAAAGATCCCTTAATCTTTGAGAGAATTCGGATCCCGACCGACTACAAAGCTTCGAAGACGACTGGAGAAAACACCCCACAATGACTGCTCCCGCTAATGAATCACCGATCCGGATAGCTATCGTGGGTGTGGGAGCCGTCAGTGATTACCATCATGTCCCGGCGATCCGCCTGGACCGCCGCGCGACGCTGGTTGCTGCCTGCGATGCAGACTCGGACCTGCTTCATAAGAGGGGGTTGGATTGGGGAGTCGACTTCCTGACGACGGACTATCACGAGATTTGCCAGTCCGACCAGGTCGATGCGGTGGTGATTGCGACGCCGAATTTCACCCATGGTCCGATCGCCGTTGCGGCTGCTCGAAATGGCAAGCACATCTTGTGCGAAAAGCCGTTGGGCTTGGATGCCGACCAGGTCCGCACGATGTACCACGCGGCTCGAGATGCGAGCGTGGTTCACATGACCGCGTTCACTTACCGATTCGCCCCCTCGATGAGATACATGCGAGATCTGGCAAAATCCGGAGAATTGGGGCAATTGCGGCATTTTCGCAGCCAACGATTTCTGGATCTTCCAGAGACCAGTTGGGGCTGGCGTCAGTACAAGGATCAAGCCGGGGCGGGTGATCTGTTTGATATGACCATCCACCGCATCGACTTCGCGATCGATCTGCTCGGGCCTTTGACGCGTATCTGCGGCTCGGTAGCTCGATTTGCTACGCGGGATCACACCGCAAGTGGCGAAGCATGCCCATCTTCTGAGGTGGATGATTGGTCAGCGTTGATCGGTGAATTTTCCAGCGGCGCGGTCGGCGTGTGGGAAGGAACAACGCTGGCCAAGGGATACGGACTGGATGGATTTGGTCATGAGTGGGCCGAACTGAACGGATCGGAGCAATCGGCCGTGTATCGGTTGCACGAGCCGAACAAGCTCTGGCTGGGTCGAACCGGGTCCGATTTAGCGCCGGTCGACGTTCCTCCGCAGTACCTTGTGCCGGCAGGAAGTCCACGCGATCCGAAAGATGGAGTTCCGGCTACCGTTTTCCGATACGATCTGATGTGGGAATTTGTCTCGGCGATCACCCAACGGCGGGATGCGGTTCCCAGTTTTTATGATGGGTTGCGAGCTCAGTTGGTTGCCGACGCGGTGCTGCAGTCGCACCAGCGTCACGTGTGGGTAGAGATTCCGGACGAGCCGCGGTAGGGATGCTGGCACTGGCTGGCTCTCATATTGCCGGGTACGATAATTACCTCTCGGACGGCAGGACTTCAGCGAACCTTAACCGATGAACTCGACCGGAGACGTTCGAGGCACGTGATTGATGATTACAGAAGATAACACAACCATTTCGACAGCTCGCCGCGGCGAGCGTCGTCGTCGAGCCGAATTACTGCAATCGAACCACCGAGCCGTTTCGGGACGCAGTCGAATCGGCACGTTGATGGGCGTTCGTATCCAAGGCACGGGATCTTTTCTGCCCGAACATGTGGTCACCAACAGCGACCTGGCGAAACTTGGGTATGACGAGCAGTGGATTGTTCAGCGGACGGGCATCCACCAACGACGACAGGCGCCGCCGGAGATGGCGACCAGCGACATGGCCTTCCAGGCTTCGCTCCAGTGCTTGGCGGATGCCGGGGTCGATCCGCAGCAGGTGGATTTGATCCTGGTCGCGACGATGACTCCGGACAGTCCCATGCCGACCACCGCTTGCTTGTTACAGCAACGGCTGGGCTGCATCGCGCCGGCGATCGAAATGAATGCGGCGTGCGCTGGGTTTATGTACGCGCTGGTCACCGGGATGCAGTATGTCAAAACGGGTTGCAGTCGCTGTGTGCTAGTGGTCGGCGCCGACCTGATGTCTCGAGCGGTGAATCCAGCGGACGTACGCACCTATCCGTTGTTTGGCGATGGCGCCGGTGCCGTCTTGTTGACGCCGGGCAGCGAAGACCGAGGCTTACTGTCCTTTACGTTGGGCGCCGAGGGCGATTCGGATGGTCTCTTGTGTCAGCCCGCTGGCGGGAGTCGCGAACCGTTGACCGAGGACGCGTTGGCAGCCGGTCGCCAGTACATCCACATGGAAGGTCGATCGGTGTTCAAGTGGGCGGTGCGAGTCCTGATCGATTCGACTCGCGATGTGTTGGCACATGCCCAGCTTGGCCATCACGATCTGGACTCCGCCATCCTGCACCAGGCGAACGCACGGATCATCGAGGCGGCGATCCAGGATTTGGAAATCCCGCGTAACAAAGTCCTGATCAATTTGGATCGGTACGGCAACACATCAGCGGGAAGTATCCCCATCGTCCTGGACGAAGCCTGTCGCGCCGGCCGCATCGCCTCGGGCGACCGCGTCCTGCTGAACGGTTTCGGCGGCGGCTTCAGTTGGGGAACGGCCATCATGCGTTGGTAAGTCGGGGTCAGGCTTGCACTTTACACTTTACTGGAAGATAAACGCCACCCACTAATCATCGACCCGCTAGGTGTTCACCGAATCGCCGTACTAGAATTCGCTGTCTCTTTTCATCCGCTGTCGTACTTTGGCTCGACAGCGAAATGAAAAGACACGGCGAATGGGTTTGCGGAAACAACAAGACCGAGTCATCTGTGACGGGACTTCACCTTGCCGATACCCCCTTATAAGTAGAGTCGTCGGCAGCGGGCCAAAATGCGCCCGTTTTTCCGACATCCCGCACCACTGCTCCTTTTTCAGCAGCCCTTTTTCCAGCAGTCTCACGAACGCGATGGCATCTCTTGCCGGACTGCATACAGTGTATGAATTCGGTATACGCTGCCGATGGCTACTGGGCGGACGATTCACGCTCGGGTGTCGCATCCGGACTCACCACGCTCGCCCGATACCTCATGATTTCACAGCGGATTTGCGTTGGACCAAGGGTGATCCGCCCATTTTTCAGATGATCCGCAGCCAGGGGGCGGCTTCGGCACGGTTGTTGCTTTCACGGTTTTCTCATGGAAACGGGAAAACCAACAACACTTGTCGGGAGTCGAGTCATGTCGGATGATCAAAGACTACTGGTTGTGGACGATGAAGAGGCGATTGGCGAAGGCTGCCGCCGCATCTTCACCCGCCTGGGCTTCCAGGTGGAGAACACGAGCGATGCGCGGGTCGGCTTGCACTTGGCCGAAAAGAACGAGTATGCCGCGATCTTGCTCGACATCAAAATGCCGAATATGACCGGCATCGAGTTCCTCGAGCAACTTCGAATCAAGCGGCCCCAGGTGCCGGTGATCTTCATGACCGGCTATCCCAGTGTACCGAACACCATTGCGGCGATCCGGCTGGGCGCGGCCGGCTATGTGACCAAGCCGTTTACGCCGGAGGAGGTCGCGGCCGCTGTCCAGAAGCACGTTCGTGGCGTCACGGAGCCGAGCGAGGATACCGCCTTGCCAGACGATGCTTGGACGCCCGGAGCCGAAGGCTACTTGTTCCTGCGGGATTCTTGGGTCCAGTACGGGCAGGACGGGACGGCTCGGACGGGCGCGCTGACGCCGCGCACGCAGGCGGCCAGCATTCGAGGCATGCGGCTTCCCAAGGTCGGCGAAACCGTGTACCAGGGCCTGCCGCTGGCGGCGATCGTCCGCGACGGCGCGCCGCCGCAAGTTGTCGTGTCCCCGCTGTCGGGCGTGGTCGATGCCGTCAACCAACAACTGGTCAAGGAGCCGTCCGCCCTCTGGGACGATCCCACCGGCAGCGGCTGGATCGCCGCGATCCGACCGACTCGCTACGACGAGGAGATCGAACAATGCCGTCGTCGTCGTGTGATCCTGGTGAACGCGGATGCCAACAGCGCGGCGGTTCAACAGGCGAAGCTGACGGCATTGGCCCATCATGTTCGCGTCGCGACCAACTGGGACGAACTCGGCCCGGCGCTACAAGACAATGGCTGTGGCGCGATCCTCGTGGACGCGGCGTCGTTCGGGCAAGAGGGCCCGGCGCTGATCGAGCGGCTCAATGCGGTGGCTCCCGAGAAAAAGATTGTCCTGCTGGGAACCGGCGATGCGTCGCTGGAGGCCGCCTATCGCTCGCACCGCATCTTCTACTACGCCGTCGAGCCGTTCGCGGACAACGAGATCATCGAAATCCTGCAGGCCGCCTTCCGGCCATCCGCACCGCCAGCGAAACACAGCAACGCTCCCAAGACCTCGGATGATCACATCGCCACGCTGAAGATCGTCAACCGCAACGGCAGCAAAGTGCGACTGGTGGCCGAAGCGGGCTTGCTGCCGGGTCATGAAGGGTTGGGGATGCTGATCCGGCGGCGGTTGCTGGACCGTCAGTTGCCCATCGAGACCACGTACGGCGAACGCGTCGTGACGCCCAACAGCATCGCCAGCGACGCCAGCGCCTGTGACCGCGTGGTGGTGCTGATGGCTCGTGACATCGATCGACTGCCGGGCAGTTTGCTCCGCGACGTGTGCGCCGCCTACGTATCGGCAGGCGGCATGGACCTGGGCAACGTGACCACGTTGGTCATCCAGCCTACTCGACAGGAGGACGGACTAAGCGGTCTGAACGAAGAGACATTGGCAGCCCTGGCCGATCACATCGTCCACGAGCTGACCTCGTACCAGCCGCTGCGGACCGGACGGAACCCGAACGCCCATGGAAAGTAGGCTTCGTCATGTCCCCAAGCCTCAACCTTGACACCGTGGAAGAGTTGGCTCACGCCCGCGTCCACGACTGCTACCAGTGCGGCAAGTGTTCCGCCGGTTGCCCGGTCGTGGAGCGGATGGACATCCTGCCAAACCAGTTGCTACGCCTGTTGCAGTTGGAGCGGATCGAACGCGTGGCGGCATCCGACGCGATCTGGGAGTGCGTGTCTTGCATGACCTGCACGACGCGGTGCCCGAAAGGGGTCGACTGTGCGGGACTGATGGACGCCGCGCGGCAGCTTTCGATCGAGCATGGACTGGCCTCGCCAACCCAGCGTCGCACGATCCTGTTTCAACAGGCATTCCTGGACAACATTCGCCGCAACGGGCGTCTGGCGGAGTTAGAGCTGGTGCGGAAGTTCAAGACGCAGGGATTCCTTGATGACTTGAGTCTCCCCCAGTTGTTCAAGGACGTCCTGTTGGGTCCGCAGTTGCTGCAACGGGGGAAACTGCACCTGCGAGCGCGGCGAGTCAAAGATCGGAAACTGGTAGGACGGATTTTCGCCCGTTGCTTG
>REEF01000655.1 GCA_007695205.1 Planctomycetaceae bacterium | reverse complement strand
CCGAAAAGGACGGGGGGGGGTTGGTGCAGGTCGGGGGGGGGGGAGTGTTTTTCGGCCGACTATCAACAAAATGGGAAAGCGGCTTGCCCGAAAACGACTCCCGACCCCTTTCGTACGGGGGCTACGCAAAGGGTCCGTTGCGCAGCCTCCCGCTTGCGATCCCGGCTGGGGGTCGGTACTACGAACAGCCCATGCTGTTGCCACAGTTGTGGCACAGGTAGCAGTTCCCGTTGCGGACCGTGATGGCGCCACAATTGTCACAAGCCGGCGCGTCGCTCTGGAAGCGAGCGAACTGTTCGTCGCGGACCGACGCCCCTCCCGCGTCCTCGGCGGTGTGGATCATCGCCAATCCGGCTCGTTCCAGCATCTCCAAGTCAATGGTGCCACTGTGGGAACTTGCACGTCCGTTGCCATGCATTCCGGGTTCGGCGACGAGCGACTTGGGTGAGGCGGCTTCGGTCGCTGAAGGGCTGGCTCCGCCTGACGATTCCGGATCGTCTTCCGCCTGTTTCAGCGGCAATCCCTGACTGGCTTCACGGTACCCGTTCAAAAAATTCATGCCCATCCAGCGGAAGATGTAATCGACCACACTTTTGGCGATCCGGATCTCGGGGTTGGTGGTATGCCCCATCGGATCGAAACGGGTGTGCGAGAACTTGTTGACCAGCACTTCCAGCGGGACCCCATATTGCAGGCTCATCGAAATCGCGGTTCCAAAGCAATCCATCAAGCCGCCGATCGTGCTGCCTTCTTTGGCCATCGTGATGAACAATTCCCCCGGTCGTCCGTCGGGATACAGGCCCACATTGATGTACCCTTCGTGACCGCCGACATTGAACTTGTGCGTGATCGAATGGCGGGTGTCCGGCAGACGCTCGCGGCGCGGCCGGTAAACGATCTCCTTTTCTTTAGCCGCCTTATCGCCCTCGCTACGAGTCGACAGGGGTTGGCTTTGCTTGGATCCGTCTCGGTAGATGGCCAGCGCTTTCAGCCCCATCTGCCAGCCCCATCGATACGCCTCGGCGATCTCCTCGGGCGTGGTGTCGGCCGGCATGTTCACGGTCTTGGAGATCGCACCCGACAGGAACGGTTGAGCTGCAGCCATCATCCGCACGTGAGCCTTCCAGGGGATGCTGCGCGTGCCGTTGGCCGGTTTGAAAGCACAATCGAACACCGACAAGTGCTCGTCCTTCAAATCCGGGGAACCTTCGATCGTGTCGTGCTGGTCGATGTAATGGATGATCGCTTCGGTGGTCGCCTGGTCGTAGCCCAAAGAACGCAACGCCTGAGGCACCATCTTGTTGACGATCTTCAACATGCCGCCCCCGGCCAATTGCTTGTACTTGACCAACGCAATGTCCGGCTCGATTCCCGTGGTGTCACAGTCCATCATGAAACTGATCGTACCGGTCGGTGCCAGCACGGTGGCCTGGGCGTTGCGGAAACCATGCCGTCTTCCAGCAAGCAACACCCGGTCCCACAATTGGCGAGCGGCATTCTTCAGATACTTGGGCCCGTCATCATCGATCGATTCGACCGCATCACGATGCATCTGCATCACACGCAACATCGGCTCGCGATTGTCGGCATAGCCCTCGAACGGCCCGACTGCTTCCGCCAGTTCGGCACTGGCCAGATTGGCAGCACCGTGCAACAGCGCGGTCACCGCCCCGCAGACGCCCGTTGCACCCGGTGAATCGTAGGCCACTCCGGCCGACATGATCAGGCTGCCCAGGTTCGAATAGCCCAGCCCCAAAGGACGGAATTGGTGGCTGTTTTCGGCGATCATGTCCGTCGGGTAACTGGCATGATCGACCAAGATCTCCTGGGCGATGAAAAACACTCGACAGGCCGTCTGGAATCGATGAACATCAAACGTCCCATCCGGCTTGCGGAACTTCATCAGGTTGATGCTGGCCAGGTTGCACGCCGTGTTGTCCAGGAACATGTATTCGCTGCACGGATTGCTGGCGTTGATGCGGCCCGAGTTGGGACAGGTGTGCCAACGATTGATCGTGGTGTCGTACTGTACGCCCGGATCACCGCAATGCCAGGCACAATCGGCCATCCGTTCCAGCAGCCAACGCGCATCGTACACCGGCGGTTCGCCGCCTGCCAGATCAGCGATCCAGCGAGTTGCCCACTTGCCACCCTTCTGGACCGTCTCCATGAACTCGTCGGTCAGCCGGACCGAGAGGTTCGCGTTCTGGAACAGGATCGAACTGTACGCCTCGCCGTTGAAATTCGCCTCGTATTCGCCACTGGCGATCAGCGTGTGAGCCTTGCGTTCCTCTTTCCACTTGCACTCGATGAACTCCAGGATGTCCGGGTGCCAGATCTTCAACGATTGCATCTTGGCCGCTCGACGCGTCTTTCCCCCGGATTTGACCACCGCTGCGATCTGGTCGTAAACCCGCATGAACGACAGCGGGCCCGAAGGACGACCACCACCGGACAGCTTCTCGCGGCAGGATCGCAACGTTGACAAATCCGTTCCGGTTCCCGAGCCAAACTTGAACAACATGGCTTCGCTGGTCGCCAACCGCATGATGTCTTCCATGTTGTCGTCGACGCTCTGAATGAAACAAGCGGAACCCTGTGGATATTCGTACGGGTTCTCTGGTTGTCTCGCACCGTGTTCCGTCACATCGTAATACCAATTGCACTTGTCGCCCGTTACCCCGTAGCGGTGGAAAAGTCCGACATTAAACCATACGGGTGAATTGAACGCCCCATGCTGATGCAGGCAGAGCCAAGTCAAATCGCGGTAGAAGTTCTCGGCGTCGGCATCGGAATGAAAATAACCATCCGCCTTGCCCCAATCGGCGATGGTCCGCGTCACACGATGAATCAGGTCCCGGACACTCCGCTCTCGCTCGTCCGTTCCGTTCTCCCCATAAAAGTACTTACTGACCACCACGTTCGTCGCCAACTGGCTCCAACCCGCCGGGATCTCGCAGTCATGCTGCTCAAAAAAAATGTCGCCACTTTCGTCTTTGATCGCTGCCGATCGCAACTCCCACTGGACCGTGTCGAACGGGTCCGCGACGTCCGGAGGGCAAAAAACAGGCTCGATCCGCAAGCCGTTGCCATCGCAAGACGTGTCCGAAGCAGGATGATGAACACTGGGACGCTCTGCTACTACGGCCATAGTCAGCTCCTTCTGCTGGCGTTTACTGCCTCCAAGAAAACCTCACCTGTCACAACAGCATGCACAAAAGTGCACCAACCATGTGGATAAATAACGATCCTTTAAGGGAGCATGTTCTTGGAGTGAACAAGAGACTAGCTGCGGGAGAAAACTGCAGCTAAACGGTAGTTTTAGTCTACATATGGTAGTTCGCCGCTTGGGCATCCACAACATGTAGCGTTAAACGTTAATCTAACGATTTGCCGCTGGACGTCAATCTGTAATCAGCAAAGTTTCGAAAAAAACTTAAAAATACCTCGAATGGGTGATTTCTAGCGGCGTGCGGATCAACCTGCTAGCATAGCGGCTTGGCCGGGGATCTGCAAGTCGGATCAACGCGGACGGGAAGCGGATGTACGCCCCAGCCGGTACGAGGTGCTGTTGAGCAACGGTATCGTGGCAGCAAGAAATGCGGATTGACGCGATCGGCTGATCTCCATTAGTTTTCCGCCCGTACGAAAAGCAACGACGTGGAGTGCGCGCATCGAGCGCCGGGGATAATGCAGGGATGCCAGCCAGAACCCAAAGGATGATGGACTCGTTCACCGTGAGAAATCGTCCCGTCAGTCGGTTCGGGCTGATGATGATCGCTTTGGCCCTGTCGGCCGCCTCGGGCTGTTCGCAATGGACGACCGCTTCCATGGACTCGTCCCTGTTACAAAAGCCCAGGATGTCCCCGGATACGGTGGTGATCGAGTTGGCGTTTGTGGACATCTCGCCAGCGGACAATCTTTGGGAGCATGTGGACGAGCAGCATTTGTCGGTTGATTTGCGGCGTCGATTGGGCCAGCAGGGGTTGCGAAGCGGCGTGACCGGTGCCCAGCTACCCGGCTGGATCAACGATCGTCTGGAACAGCAGCAAAAGATGCTCGAGCTGGACAAGGAGACGGGTACGGCGGTGGTGGCCGATGTGGATGGTCCGCGCCGCCTGCAGTGCCGCTCCGGTCAGCCTCGTGAGATCGAGATCGGATCCGTGCGAGAGCAGATCGTTTTGAACGTCGGAGATTGCGACCAGACGGAAGAACGAGCTTTCGATCAGGCCCGATGCCGTCTGTCGTTGATCACGCGTGCACAAGGGGACGGACGCGTCCAGCTTCAGGTCACTCCGGAAATCACCCACGGCACCCCCAGGCATCGCTGGGTGGGCAGCGACGGATCGTTCCGCTTTCATCTGAGTCAGGATTACCAGCGCTATGACGATCTGACCATCCACGCGGTTCTCAGCCCCGGCCAGACCCTGGTGCTGACCGGCACAGGCGAATCGCAGGGGATCGGCCAGCACTTCTTTCCGATCGGCGAACGGATCGCGGATCATCGTCCTGTCCTATTGCTGCGGCTGGCTCAGACGCAACTGGACGACCTGTTCAGCCCGCAACCCACCTTCACCCCTATCGCAACCGATGGGCTATAGCGTACGATAAGGTCGCGATAACGCTTGACGCCAGCCCCCCCAGGCTGGCCTTGTACGTGGATCAGCGTTTCCCGCCGAACTGAATTGGCCTGGGTGGAAGCCAGTTTGCCCACCCATTGTCGCGGATAAAGTCCGCATTAAAAACTAGTTTCGAATCGCCCTTTAGAAGGAGTCACTTAATGCCCCTGGTTCCCTTACGCACGTTGCTGGATCACGCCGCCGAGAACGATTACGGTGTGGCCGCCTTGAATGTGAACAACATGGAACAGATCCAAGCGATCATGGAAGCGGCCGAGCAGACCGAGTCGCCGGTGATCATCCAGGCTTCGCGAGGCGCCCGCAAGTATTCGCAAGACGCTTACCTGCGACACCTGATGCTGGCGGCGGTCGAGCTGTATCCGCACATCCCGGTCGTGATGCACCTGGACCATGGCAACAGCGTCGAGACGTGCACCAGCGCGATGGACAACGGCTTCACGTCGGTGATGATGGACGGTTCGCTGGAGGACGATGGCAAGACGCCCGCGTCGTACGAATACAACGTCAAAGTCACCTCGGAGGTTGTGCGATTGGCCCATGGGCGAGGCGTGTCGGTCGAAGGCGAACTGGGCTGCCTGGGGTCGCTGGAGACGGGGACGGGCGAGAAAGAAGATGGCCATGGATTCGAAGGCAAGCTTTCCCATGACCAGTTGCTGACCGATCCGGACGAAGCCGAGCGGTTTGTGGCGGAGACCAAGGTTGACGCCCTGGCGGTTGCCATCGGGACCAGTCACGGAGCTTACAAGTTTACTCGCAAGCCCGACGGCGAAGTCCTGGCGATGACGCGGATCGAGGAGATTCACAAGAAGGTCCCCAACACGCACCTGGTAATGCACGGCAGTTCTTCGGTTCCGCAAGAGCTGCAGGACATCATCAACCAGTATGGCGGCAGCATCCGTCAGACCTATGGTGTGCCCGTCGAGGAGATCCAGCGAGGCATCAAGCACGGTGTGCGGAAGATCAACGTCGACACGGATAACCGGCTGGCGATCACCGGCGCCATCCGCAAAGTGTTCGCCGAAACGCCGGAGAAGTTCGACCCGCGCGACTATTTGAAGCCGGCTCGCGAGGCGATGCGCGAAGTCTGCAAAGCACGGATGATCTCGTTCGGCCAAGCGGGCCAAGCCCCCGCCATCCTGAAACGGCTGGGCTGATCCCGCCCGCAGCCGATGCTCGTCGCGCAGCCGAAGCTCGTCCCACAGCTGGTTCGGCTGCGCGGCGCTGCGCGACTGGGCTCACCGCCGACCTCGCGTCGACGGACCGGTGATTGGCGGGCTAAGAGTTCGCTGGCAGCGGGTGGTAGCATCAGATCATCGGTTGTCATCTGGGGCAACCGAAGATCGTAGCCATCCACGACCTTCTGTCGCAAAGCGACGCCGACGGTATGGACTCGCTGCTGTTTCAACGGTGATCTGGAATTTCCAGGCGTATTCTCGGCCGATTCCATCAAGACAGATTCTTGGCGGACAGGGCGGGGCTCAGTCGGTCAGCTCGAAATCGACGCCCGTGTTCGGGCCCTCGACGACCGTGGCTTTCAACCCGGAAGTGCTGGCCGTTGCATATCGCTCGGGCAGCAGATTCTTCGGCACAAACTCGGGCAGGTTGGGATTGTAATCCGGGTGGTCATCCGGAACGCCAGCGCCCGGCGGAGGCTCTTCGAATTGGGTAATGGCCACCAAGTACTCGCCGGGCACCGCTCCGTCACCCGCAGTGAACGTCGTCAGTTCGTACCGGCCCTGGTTGTCGGTCACGCCCGCAGCGCTACCCGACCCATCGGCCAGTTGGAAGCTGAGGTTCGCCCTGGCCACCGGCTGGCCGTTCATCGTGACGGTTCCCGACACGGGATGCGTTGCCGGTCGATCACTTTGCACCGAAGTGCCGCAGGCCGACAGGAAAACTAGCAGCATCGACACCAGCAAGAGACGCGAAATCATCCGCGACATGAAACATACCTTTCCAAAAGGACTCACCACAAAACCGATTCAAATCGTCAGGCGATCAGCGGAGGCTATCCTCGTAGTAGGACGGGCACTCTTGCCCGTCCCCAACTCACGACGGGCAGGAGTGCCCGTCGTACTGGGATGCTTGCAATCGGCGGTCGCCTGGTTTGGACAAAACCGTGCACGCACGATTAGAAATCACTGACCGATTCACCACCGCTCTTCGATCCAAGTGCTCCCCAAACACCGTAGGGGCTCATCCCGCCACTAACCGGCGGTGCCGCCAAGTTTCCGGTATTGATCGTCTCGCTGATAAACCGTGTCGAACCATCCGCCATCAGCACGTTCACACCTCCAGGATGGCGACTGGAAGGCGGAAGCAGTGCCTGGGTATTGTCCGAATTCCCATCGGTACCTTGCGAACAGGATGGCGCGTTGGGCGGAAGCACCGTGTTGAAACCGACTCGCTCTGCTTGACCATCGGTATACCGATGCCCCCAGCGTCCCTTGACGCTTAAACCGGGCGTGAAAAACCTGCCCGTGACGACCTCCGCTGTCATACAAATTTGCGGGTTGGTGCTGGCCCCGCCAATGCCATTAGCGATCCCCAAGACGGCCTCGACTTGATTCTGCCCAACAGTGGTGGGGCCACTGTCGGTGAGCGAACCTACTCGCTCACTCATCATGATCGTGTTACTCGTTCCATCGGTGATTTCGGCGAAACGAGTTGCTTGCCCGAAAATGCCTCGATTGTCACCGTTGTAATCGGGATTCAAGCCCGTGATGCTGTCCCCGATGCTGAAGGCGTAATTATGCGATGGAGCGTGCGAGAAACCGCCCGTGGCAGATGGACATCTGAGCATCGCCGGTGCTTGGTTCCACACTCCCCAACCAATCCATGCGTAGGGGCCACCTGGACTGATATCGTTGGCCGGATCACCCGCTCGAATCTGATCGTACATGGCACCCTGCTCGTAGAACGGCATCAACGAGACGAACGCGCTCAGACGCGCGGCGTTGTTGATCCCCGACGGAGCACCCGATTGCCAGCAACAGGTTCCTCCACGGCGGTAGGGCAGGGCCCCATACGTATCATGGTAATTATGATTGGCCAAACCCAACTGCTTCAGATTGTTGATGCATTGGGTACGCCGAGCTGCCTCTCGGGCAGCTTGCACCGCTGGTAGCAACAACGCCACCAAGACGCCGATGATCGCGATCACGACCAATAGCTCGACCAAAGTAAAGCCGGACCGCTTCGCCTTGGAACGACGAAGGCGATTTGCTACACACAAACGGAACATCACAAAAGCTCCTGACCTATGGAAAAACGAAACACACAAAAAAACCGCAGAGACCCGGAGGCCTAGTCAACACAAGTTCCCATGCCCTAAGAGAACTGGTGGGCCAGCTACTCCAGACACAACTGGGTACTAGGCTCTGTCAGAAAAGGGGTCTGACCCTCTCTGGGCACACCGTATTCTCGGAGTCTTCAGCGTGTGCTCCAAAGGTTAAACCCCTTTTCTGACGCAGCTTAATACCCCCCCCCGACGAACGATCGAAAAATTCGCAT
>REEF01000272.1 GCA_007695205.1 Planctomycetaceae bacterium | reverse complement strand
CTGGAATCATCGACGAAGAACGACGGGGCAAGATGACCTACTATCACCTTCGCGGATCATTGGTGCAACGGTTTTTTGACGTTGCCGAGTGCTGCTTGCGCCAGGCATCGGCGGAGCAGGAAGCTCCCGGATTCCGAAGGAAACACAGACCCGATCAGCAACACGATTCCGTTGAATCCGATCCGCCGGGACAGCATGGTGCTATCTGCAGCAACTCGGTGTCTCGATCAGCCGCCAAGTAGCCGCCGGCTACGCTCAGCATCGCTTTGGTCGCGACCTGTTTGACCTCGCGCGCCGTGGCCACCGCTCGTGCGATATCATCTCGCGTGGCGCCCGCTTCGCGTGCTTGTTGAAAATGGTATTTGAAACATGGTTCGCAGTTCGCGCCGATCGCGGCCCCGATCGCCACCAGTTCCGCGACCAACGTCGAGTACCGGCTGCCTTCGGCCAGGAAATCCACCCCGGCCAACGCTGCCAGTTCATCGCGTTCCGGATAGACGCCGCGCGCTACGATCTCGTCGTCCACCAGCACCAGCGGCAAGCACTTTTCGCCCTCGGACATCAGCGCCTGCTTGACAACGGCGTTCTGGACGAAGGCCTGTGGTTGCTGGGTCAAATTGTATCGCTGGACCTCCAGCCCCTGCTGTTCCAGCCAGCGGAGATCGGCCGCGAAACGCGGCAGTTGAGGGTCCACTTGCGGCCCGCATACGCCGGAGGAACAGCACATCGGCGGATCGAAGACTTGCATTCGAGTCATGAAGAATTTCCTGTGTATTTTGAAGGACAGAGCAATCACCACAGTCCATGGCGCTGGTCAAAGCTCGCCATCCTAGCAGAGCGGTGGCCGAGCGAAAAGTTGCCCCGGCACGCTATGTCTTTTGGGCTTAGAGTCTTCAGTCGTAACATCCGCACACGGTGCGCGCATCTTTGTAGGTTGGGACTCTGTCCCGACCGGGTCGGGTCGGAGACCCAACCTACTTCGGTGAGCGGCAAGGGGGGCGGGAGTCGTTTTCGGCCGACGTTTAACCACATGGAAAGCGGCTCATCCGAAAACGACTCCCGACCCCTTCCGCCGATTCCACCAAAAAATACCTGACCGGGTGCTGATGTTACCGAGGCCCGCAGCCGCCCGGTCCGCAGGCTTGTAAGGCGGCCAGCAGCAGCTCTTTGGTGGTCTCGCCTTCCAGCACGGTCCCTACGGAACCTGGCGGAAGCAGCAAGGCGGTCATCGCGATCGAGACCTGCGGGTCGATGCGCAGGTCGCGCAGGAACGACTTTTCGGCGGAATCCTGCGGGTCCAGCATGACAACTTCGACCAGCTTGCCATAGTTGGGATCGTTGGCGAAATCGCGGACTCCCCGCATGGCTTCGTCATTCAGATCGGTCGAATCGTTCTGGACACAAAGCAGCACCAATCTGCCTTCTTGCAGCGGCAGCAGCGCGGCCGCCATGGCGGGGCTGGTGAAGGCATCCAAGAGATCCTGCGGTTCGCAGGGATGCGAGAATCCACCGGTGACGGCTCCGTTGGGTGCGATCACCAGGATCAGGGGCGTCTGAGCGGGACTGATCCGAAACTGCCTGACGAATTCTCGTTCGGCCGGATTCGTTACCTGAACAAGCACCGCATCGGCCTGCTCCGACATCTCGGCCGTCCGGGCGACCACTTGCTTCATCGCCGCCGCCTGTTCGTTCTCGTGTTGCCAGAACATCGCGAACAGATACTTGTCGGCCTGGCTGGCCTGCTGGAGCGCTGACGCTCCCACCGGCTGCTCCGGGTCCGCCTCAGCCCCCGTAGTCGAACTGGCGGTGGCGGTCGACGATCCGGGCATCGTCGAATCGCCCGAGTCTTCTACGGCTGACGGAACGCCCGGCGAGAACATTCCGCCCACGGCAATAGAAATGCCAGCGATCAGGCCCACGGCAACGCACGTTCCCAGGATCCATTTTGTCATCATCATCGGTCTCCGATCGTTAAAAGAAAGTTCCGTAAGCCCAGCCTGTCAGGGTGCTCATCACGATCACCAAGGCGATGAACACCATGGTCTTCTGGTTCCCCAACACCGAGCGGATCACCAGCATATTGGGCAGCGACAGCGCGGGGCCGGCCAGCAGCAGCGCGAGCGCCGGCCCTTTGCCCATGCCGTTGCCGATCAGCCCCTGCAGGATCGGCACCTCGGTCAGCGTCGCAAAGTACATGAGCGTGCCGATGACCGATGCGAACAGGTTGGCCGTCAACGAATTGCCGCCGACCAGGGAGGCAACCCACTCGCTGGGAATCATCCCCTCTTCGCCGGGACGGCCCAACAAAAATCCAGCCACCAGCACGCCGAAAAACAGCAGCGGCGTGATCTGCTTGGCGAATCCCCAGCTTTGATTAAACCATTCGTCCGTATCCTCGCTCCGTCGCCCGACGCTCAAGACGATCGTGAGCCCCACCGTGGCCGCCGCGAACGGGATCATCGCCGCGTATGGCAGACCGTTTTCGTAACCCGGCAGCAAATGACCGAAATGGGGTAGCAATCCCCAGGTGACCAGTGCCCAGGTGACCGCTGTCGCCAGTCCCACCAGCGCCATCTTCCACCAGCGGATGCCGAACCAGGCGACCAGGATGATCCCCAAGCCGATCGCGAACAGCGAAGTGATGTTCCACTTGTTCGACCAGATCGCGAACCAAATCCCCTCGGTCGCATCCGGCTTGCCCCAATTGGCGAAGACCAGAATCCCGACCATGAACGCGAAGTAGGTGGCCGTCTTCCACAGCGGTCGAGCCTGATCGTCGTCCGGCACCGCCATCGCATTGGCTGCCTTCTTGGCTTCCTCTTTGCGGTAGATCATGTGCATCGTCAAACCGATGACGATGCTGAAACAGATCGCCCCGATGGCTCGCGCGATGCCCAACGAGGGGCCCAGCACGGCAGCGGTCATCACGATCGCCAGCACGTTGATGGCCGGTCCCGAGTACAGGAACGCGGTAGCCGGTCCCAACCCGGCGCCCATCCGCCAGATGCCGGCAAACAGCGGCAGGATCGTACAGGAACAAACGGCCAGGATCGTTCCACTGACCGACGCCACGCCATAAGCCACCGGCTTCGGCGCGGTCGGGCCCAGGTACTTCATCACCGCGTTCTGGCTGACGAACACCGCGATCGCGCCCGCGATAAAGAAGGCTGGGATCAGACACAGCAGCACGTGTTCCTGGGCATACCACTTGGTCAACGCCAGCGATTCATAGATCGAACGATCGAAACGTTCCCAACCCAGCGGCAGGGCGAAAAAGACCACAAAGACCGTCAATCCGGCCAGGATGGTCTTCCACTGCTGGCGAAGCAGCGAGGGCTTCCAAGACTCGACCTGCTGCGTTGCGGCGGTTTCGCGAGCGGTCCGGTCCACCGTCTCGATCGTTGTAGTCACGCTACTCATCCGTATCTCCTGATTGAAATGCACCTTGTTTACAAATTAGCCAAATACGAAATTGTGTCAAGGCGGCTCAAATCACTTCGAACACAAAAGCCAGCGAGAAATAAATCCCGATCAGGATGAAGATCCCGCCGGTCAACATCCGAGCCCACCACTCCAGTTTCGCCATGACGTTGTAAGCTTTACCGACCGATTGGGCACTGGTCGCCAGCAGCACGGCGAACACCAGGACCGGCAAGGCGGTCCCGATGCCATAGATCGCGGGCAAGGCAACGCGCGAGCCCAATTGCAGCGACAGCGGTACCAGGCTGCCAAAGAACAACGCCGCCGACGTCGGGCAAAAAGTCAATGCAAAGACGACGCCCAGCAGCAGCGAGCCCCAGATACCCAAGGCATCGACTCGCTTCTGCAGTCTTTCCCCCATGCCTCCGCCGCCCAGTTGCAGCTCGATCAGTCCTATCAGGAACATGCCCACGATGATCAGCAACGGTCCGATCACCAGGTGCATGTACTGCTGGAGAAACATCGAGACCTGCGGCACGGACAACACCGTGGCGACCAACACGAAAGCCAACGCAACGTAGGTCAGCGTGCGGCCCAGCGTGTACAGCAAACCGGTCAAAAATACGTAGCGCGCGTCGCCCACCCGCCGGCCGATGT
The DNA here is from genome assembly GCA_007695205.1 of Planctomycetaceae bacterium. Lineage (GTDB taxonomy): Bacteria > Planctomycetota > Planctomycetia > Pirellulales > Pirellulaceae > SKKK01. The sequence continues at coordinate 4,086 of REEF01000272.1, read as the reverse complement.
ACGAGATCGCCGCGATGTTCGTCGCCAAGGGGCAGGGACTGATCGAAGTGAGGATACCCAGCCACAAGGCCGATCCTGCTCCGACGAGTAATTCGGTCATGTTGGGAACTTTCTATGCACGTTTCCGAAATCGTCCAACGAGCCTCTGCCAGAAAAGGGGTCTGACCCTCTCCGGGCACACCATATTTCCCGGGTCTCCAGCGTGCCCTCCAAAGGGTCAGACCCCTTTTCTGACAGCGCGTCCCCCGCGACCCGAGGTGGAGCGAATCGTGTTAGGTCGGGATGACGGGAAATCATGGCAGCGGAGCCAACGTTGGGGACGGCCCCTCGGTAAACTCCCGCAGACTGGACTGGATGTAATCGACGAAAACCCCTTTGTCGCCCACGTGCTCCCAGATTTCCGGCAAGTTCTTCCAGGCAACCCGCTCGCCGGCACGATATCGAGCCAGCACGACCGACGGCGCCACCACCTCGTAATCGATCGCATACTGCCTGAACCCGGGTTCGTCAAAGTTGATCACAACCCACTCGATCTCGCCGCTCTGAAGCTGCTGGGGAAAACCTGACCGAACCGCCTCTTCGGCGTACTCTTGGATCGAACGACAGGTCGTACAGCGGAACCTGCCGTGCAGGTAGTAGACCTTGACGCCGTCGCGTGCTGCTGTTTCGGCAGCCGCGGCGCCGCCGCCGGTCGAGGATGCATCCGCTACGGGCAGGTACTGCGGCGTTGGAGTTATCGCCTTGGTGATCAACACGACACAGGTGGCAGCCACGAACATCAACAACGAATTGGCTGCTGCTTCCTTCAACGTCATTAGTATTCCCCTCGGATCAATAGAGGCAAAAACGGGGCAGTCGCACCCCGGGGTTTTTGTTGGAAACGGAAATCTCTTGTGTTTTGTGGGAGTTTAGGTCTCACAGGTCGATCAAAGTCAGCGGGCGGCGGGTACCAGCAGGACGGGGACCGGTGCGCTGCGAACCACTTGATGGCTGATGCTGCCCAAGAATACGTGGGCCAGGAAGCCGCGTCCCTGGCTGCCCATCACGATCAGGCTGTCGTCTTGTTCTTCGTCTGCCACACGCAGAATCTCCTCGACCGGGTGACCGTAGGGCACCAACGTTCGCACCGCGACATCCGCCGCCACTTGCTGCAATTGTTCGCCCAATTGTGCGAGTCGCTGGCGATCCGTCTGGTTGAACTCGTCCAACCGATGGTCCAAATAGCCACTGATGCGTCGCCTGTCTTGCACATGCAGCAACGTCACTCGGCGTGCCCCGCTCGCCACAATCTTCTTTACATAAGCGAAGGCACGGTCTGCCGTCTTGGAGAAATCCGTGCAAAACAAGACGTGCTGGCGGAGATCCTGGCAGGCCCCAACGCAACGCACGGTTCCCTGGCCCTCCATGATCTTCAAGCGGATGATCAACACGGGGACGGTCGCCTGGTGGACAATCTCCATAGCAGTCCCGCCGATCAATAGCTCACGGGCCAACGTCGCACCATGCGTGCCGACGACGATCAACGACGCTTGGCGTTCGGCGGCGATCCGAGTCACCTCCAGTGGTGCCGGGCCGGTCAGCAGTATCGACTCGGTCGAAACCCCCTCTTGCTCCAAGAATTCACGCTGTTTCGCCAGCAGCGGTTCGAGGAAGTCCGGCATACCATGCACCATGTTCTCCAGGCCCTGGACGCCGATCGCATGCACCAGCAACACCCGATCGGTCCCCAGGGGAGTCAGTCCCTTCACGCATCGGAGCACTCCTTCGGATGCGGCGGAAAGATCCGTGGCTACCAGAACTTTGCTGAACATGGGTGGACACCTGCTGTCTTGCGGGTTGCATGCGTGATGGATTCCCGGCGGCCCTTCATCGAGCCCCCTCCGAGCCGTTAAACTCTTTCCGACAGGAAAGATCGGCACCGCCATACTTGCAAGTTTAGCCAAATATGCGATGTTGTCAAGGGGAATCTGCAAGAATGTTCGCTCGGCCTTGTAGGCTGTGGGTCCCGCGCGCCAGTGGGTCCCGCGCGCCAGTGGGTCCCGCGCGCCAGTGGGTCCCGAGCGCCGAGCGGGTCCCGAGCGCCAGTGGGTCCCGAGCGCCGAGCGGGACCCCCGTTGGAAGGCAAATGCCCGCCGGAAAAACTGGGGCCCGCTCGGCGCACGGGACCCACTGCGACGTCGCCCGAAAACGACTCCCGACCCCATCACATACCAACCCTTGACAATCGCGACCAAAAACCATACGTTTCGTTTTTTAGCGAAATAAGCGAGTCGAGGCAAGATGGCGCTGGCAGTGACAGCACGCCGATTGGGCCCGGCCCCCTCGGACCTTACGAAAGGACGTGGCGATGTTAAAGGTCTTGTTCTTGTGTACCGGAAATTCCTGTCGCAGCCAGATGGCCGAAGGTTGGGCGCGGCACCTGAAAGGCGATGTGATCGAGGCCTATTCGGCAGGGGTCGAGACGCATGGCCTGAATCCCAACGCTGTGCGGGTGATGGCCGAGGCGGGGGTGGACATCGCGAACCAACAGTCGCAGCATATCGACCAGTTTCGCGAAGTGCCGCTGGATTACGTGATCACCGTCTGCGGGCACGCTCACGAGTCCTGCCCGGTATTCCCCGGCCGGACGCAAGTGAAACACGTGGGCTTCGATGATCCGCCGCGACTGGCCAAACAGGCGGCCACGGAAGACGAGGCGTTGAACCATTACCGGCGAGTGCGGGACGAGATCCGGGCCTTTGTGGAAACCTTGCCCGACTCGCTGCGTATCGACGGCTGACACAACCACACCGCAACCGCAAGGAAAAAGGAGAAACGACGGATGAACACCGGCGTGAAAGAATCGTCAAGCCCAGGGATCAGCTTCTTCGAGCGTTATCTGACGGTCTGGGTGCTGCTGTGCATTGCCGGAGGGATCGTTCTGGGCAGGGTGGCGCCCGGCGTGGCGCGGTATCTGGACAGTTTCGCCATCTATGTCAACGAAGCGCCGGTGGTTTCGATCCCGATCGCCTTGTGCTTGTTCTTCATGATGTACCCCATCATGGTCAAGATCGATTTCGCCGAGGTGCTGAAGGCCGGGCGCAGCATCAAGCCGGTGGGTTTGACGCTGTTTCTGAACTGGGCCATCAAGCCGTTCACGATGTACGCGATTTCGGCGTTCTTCTTGGGTTTCGTTTTTCGTGGTCTGATCGGCACGGACGCGGTGGACTACGTCAAGCTGCCGTTGGGGGTGGACCTGGCCGTGGGCGACGCTTACGGAGCGGGCCGGGTGGTGATGCACGAGGGGGTGCGGATGCTGGAGGTGCCGTTATGGCGGAGCTATCTGGCGGGTTGCATCCTGCTGGGGATCGCGCCCTGTACGGCGATGGTTCTGGTCTGGGGCTATTTGGCGCGCGGCAATGACGGGCTGACGCTGGTGATGGTGGCGATCAACTCGTTGACCATGTTGGTGCTGTATGGCCTGCTGGGTGGTTTCCTGTTGGGGGTGGGACAATTGCCCGTGCCGTGGCAAGCCCTGCTGCTTTCGATCGGCATCTACGTCGCCTTGCCGCTGGTCGCCGGGTACCTTTCCCGTCGATGGTTGATCGCGAGCAAAGGCGAGGTTTGGTTCCGCGAGCGGTTTTTGCATCTGCTGACGCCGGTGACCATCACGGCGCTGCTGACGACGCTGGTCCTGCTGTTCTCATTCAAAGGCGACGTGATCCTGACGAATCCGTTGACGATCGTCTGGATCGCCATCCCGCTGTTGCTGCAGACCGTGCTGATCTTTGCGTTGGGCTACGCGCTGGCTCGGGCGCTGAAACTGCCGTACCAGGACGCAGCGCCGACAGCGATGATCGGGGCGTCGAACCATTTCGAGGTGGCGATCGCTACCGCCACGATGCTGTTCGGATTAGCGTCCGGGGCCGCGCTGGCGACGGTCGTCGGGGTCTTGATCGAAGTCCCCCTCATGCTGATGCTGGTTCGCTTTTGCACGAAGACCAAACACTGGTTCCCAGCGGCGTGACGGTTCTGCCTACCTGGGAGATGGCGGCAGGGCCAGACGTAACAAGGCGTACAAGGCCTCGTACCGCTCGAGCGTCTCCT
>REEF01000274.1 GCA_007695205.1 Planctomycetaceae bacterium | reverse complement strand
GATAGCCATGCGAGAATCAGTCACGTATCAGGCGATTTTGGATGAGGGACGCGAAGAAGGGGAGAAGACCGGCCGTATGCGGGAACTGCATCGTGTGATCCTGCGGCAAGGGCGGCTGCGATTTGGGGAGGCGGACGAGTCGATTCGGAACCAGATCGAGGCGATGCGTGATATCGAAACGCTTGAAGAGCTGACGGATCGGCTGGTGACGGTTTCGAGCTGGGACGAGTTGATGGCGTGATGGTTGCGGGGATGTCCGCGGGCGAAGCACGGCTGGGAATAGGGTACCCGCGAAATCGTAGACGTTCTGTTCGCGGTGGGCGGCCGAAAACGCGGCGGGGGCGGGTTTGCCGAGTCGAGAGGCTGGAGCCTCGGAATATGCTGAAGGCGGTTTCGGTTTGATGGACGGCGGCGGAAAGTGGTCATCCCCGACCGGCTGGACAACGGGTTTGTGGCGAATTAGGCTTGCGGGTGGTTGCTTCGCACGTTTTCTTTGCACCGGAGGAGATCCTCATGAGATTTGGTCATGTTGTTTGTCTGATCGCTTTGCTGGCGTCGGTGGCGATGGCTGCCCGGGCGGAAACCAGTCACGATTTGCCGTTGGTGTTCTCGGACGACTTCGAGCAGGGGGCGGACCGTTGGGAGACGACCGACGATACGGCTTGGCAGATCCAGGACGACGGCGATAACAAGGCGTTCGGCTTGAACCGACGAGTCAGTAATTACAAGCCGGAGTTTCGCAGTCCTCACAATATCGCGTTGGTCAAAGATCTGGAGGTCAGCGATTTCGTGATCCATTTTCGAGTCAAGAGCACGCTGGACACCGGCGGGCACCGCGACTGTTGCGTGTTCTTCGGGTATCAGAATCCGAGTCAGTTCTACTACGTCCACCTGGGGGCTCAGCCCGATCCGAACAGCGGTCAGATCATGATCGTCGACCGGGCGCCACGTACTCCGCTAACCGACAACAAGAATCCCACGCCCTGGACCGACGATTGGCACGAAGTGAAAGTGGTTCGTTGTGTGGAATCGGGGACGATCGAGGTCTATTTTGATGACATGGACAAGCCGCTGATGACGGCGACCGACAAGACGTTTGGCAAAGGCCGGATCGGGATCGGTTCCTTTGACGACATGAACGATTTCGACGACATCAAGGTTTTCGGGCGGAAGTAACCGCTTTGTATCGCAGCGGTTGCCCTGCCAGCCCGAGGCGAATCGGTATGGCAAAGCGAGCGTGAGATCCCGGTCGTCGGCGACGCGAACAGATCGCCGACCCTGTAGCCGCTCAGTCGCTGGCACGTTTGTTGGAAAAACCCGGCATGCGTGGCCACGTGATGACCGGCCTGGAGCCTCTGTACGACCGTCAACGGGAACGCCGCCGCCGCGAAGGACCCTTGCGCGAAATCGTGATCGCCCGCGCCCTGTACCGTTGCGGCGATCACCAGGGGCTGGGCGAGGCGATTCTGCACGAGTACCAGCAAGGCATTCGCGGCCTGTTCGCCCGCCATGCCACGGCCGTCCTGACGTGTCCCGTTGGCCCGTAGACACCGGTCCACGCTAGAGAACGCCTCAAAAACAACGTGGGCATTTCAGAACAAGACTCCCGTCCAGCGTCCGGCAGCCACACCAGTCCGACAACCGCGGTCGCATCCCGTAGCGATGCCAGCGCGAATGTGCTGCGATCCCTCCGGGCAAACCGTGTTGTCTGGGACCACCTTTTGAGAATAAGTCTCCGCAAAAGTGGTTATCCTGGCTTGCAAAAACACCTGGAAATCGTCTATTGTCATCATCGTAAGAAGCAACACGCGGTTGGCTGCCCTTATCTTGCGTGTTGGCGACGGTCTGAATGGGTTTTTCCGTGAAACATGCAAAAGGTGGTGAGCTGATGGACAAAGTAGGTGCGCCGGGTGAATGGTTGAAATCCCGTTTTCAAGATCGGTCCGCGAAGATCGGGGTCATCGGGCTGGGCTATGTTGGCCTTCCTCTTTTGCAGGCATTCATCCAAGCGGGATTCTCAACCATCGGCTACGACGTCGATCCTGAAAAGCCTAAGCGGTTGATGGCGGGGGAAAGTTACATCAAGCACGTTCCGTCCGCCTGGATCGCCGAGTGGCTGGCCGAACGACGTTTCACGGCAACCGCCGATATGACCCGATTGGCCGAGGCGGATGTGCTGCTGATCTGTGTCCCAACACCGCTGAACGACAGCCGCGACCCGGATCTGACCTATGTGGAAGCGACCGCTCGCCAGATCGCCGCTCATCTGCGACCCGCCCAGTTGGTGGTGTTGGAGAGCACGACGTACCCGGGCACGACCCGAGATGTGATCTTGCCGATCCTGAATGAATCGGGCCTGCAAGCTGGCGTTGATTTCTTCCTGGCATACAGTCCTGAACGGGAGGATCCGGGCAATCCGGATTTTTCAGCCAGCCGGATTCCCAAGGTCGTGGGTGGCCTGGATCCGACCAGTCTGGACCTGGCCAACACCTTGTATGCGGCGGCCGTCGTGCAGACGGTTCCCGTTTCCAGTTGCGAAGTAGCCGAGGCTTGCAAGATCCTGGAGAACACCTACCGAGCGGTCAATATCGCGATGGTCAACGAGCTGAAGGTCCTCTTCGACCGTCTGGGAATCGATGTGTGGGAGGTGATCGAAGCGGCGAAGACGAAGCCGTTCGGCTTCCAGGCCTTTTACCCGGGTCCAGGCCTGGGCGGTCATTGCATCCCCATCGACCCCTTCTATCTTAGCTGGTTGGCTCGCCGCCACGAGCTGTCGACGCGTTTCATCGAATTGGCCGGCGAGATCAACCACAGCATGCCGCACTACGTGATCGATCGGCTGGTCACTGCGTTGAACGATGCGGGCAAACCGGTTCGCGGCAGCCGCGTTGCGGTTTTGGGAGTCGCCTATAAGAAGGACATCGACGATCCTCGGGAAAGCCCCTCGTTCAAGTTGATGGAACTGCTGGCCGAACGTGGTGCGATCCTCAGCTACAACGATCCCCACATCCCCGTGTTACCATCGATGCGGCATTACCAGGTGGCGGAATTATCCAGTCAGGAACTAACGGCCCAATTCCTGGCCGACCAAGACTGCGTGCTGATCGCCACGGACCATTCGACCTACGACTGGTCGTTCATCGTCCGCCATGCTCCCTTGGTGGTGGACACTCGCAATGCGACCAAGGACCTGCCGGCTTCCCCCGGCAAGATCTACAAAGCCTAGGAAGCCTCCAGGACAGGCTCCGAGGCGGTGAACTGGACCTGCTGGAAGCCTTCCAAGCGAGTCAGGTCGTACAGATCGATCACGTGGCCCAAGGGCACTTCGGGATCGGGATAGACGATGACCGGCGCGTCCGACTTGATCGCTGCCAGCGATTTCAAGGTCTGTCGCACCTGGTCCAACGAATCGACCGGCACCTCATTGACTTCCCATTGCGGACGGCCGTCCATCCAGAGCACCCTCAGGACGACCTCGTCGAAGTCCTCTTCGGGCGGCGGCGTGTCGCTGGTTCCTGACGCCTCGGTCGTGCTGGCCGAGATATCGCTGGGCAACACCTGCTCGCTGATCTGAAAACTGGCCGTCCACAGGAAGAAGACCAGCAGCAGGAACACCACATCGATCATGGGCGTCATTTTGACGTCCAGATCGCGCCGTTGTTGCCGATAGTTGGAGGTGCGACGCATCAGCGGACATCCTCCGGTCGGTAGACGGCGAACGCCACATTCCAGATGCCCGCCCGGGCACACGCCAGCAGAATCGGCTCGACATGCTGGTACGCGACCGCACGATCGCTGCGGATCCGGACCTCGATCTCCGGCCCGCTTTCGTCGCGTGCTGCCACCAGACGCTCGCGCAATTGGCTGGCTTCGACGGGCTTGCCAGCCAACAACAGCCGACCGTCGCCCAGCACGTTGATGGTCACTCGCCGCGTCGATGTCTCGCTGGGCCGTTCGCCGCTGGACGCGGTAGGCAGCGGCAGGGGCATCTGGACTTCCTGTCGCGCCAGGTGGCTGGAGACCAGGAAGAAGATGACCAACAGGAAGACGACGTCGATCATCGGCGTCATCTGCACGTTCGCCTGGCTGCTGCGCGCATGCTCGGGAACTCGCATCAGCCGCCCCCGGTTCGAGGCGGTGGGGGTACGGCGGCCGGGGCTCGAGCGGCGGTGACGCGTCGGCGCTTCAGGGGGCCGACGGCGTGTTGAGCCAGATAGGCGGCCTCGGCGACCAGTTGATCCAGCCGATTACGAAAAACGGCAAAGGCCCCCAGCGACGGGATGGCGACGATCAGACCCCCGACGGTGGTGACCAACGCCTGGTAGATGCCTTCTGCCAGATCGGCGGCACCGGCGGCCCCTTGCGTGCTGGCCACCTGCTGAAAGGCGATGATCATCCCGGTCACCGTTCCCAACAGGCCTACCATCGGGGCCAGGTTGCCGATGACCGACAGGTACTCGATCTTGCGGAACAGCCGCGCGGACTGTTCCGCCGCCGCGTCCTCCATCGCCTTTTCCACGGCGCTCCAGCCACCTTCGGCCTCGGATAATCCATTCAACAGCACAAAGGCCAGGAAGCTGGGCTGCTGGCGGCAGGTCTGGTCGGCTTCGCCCAATCGCCCCGCCGTCAGCAGCTCGCGCACCTGCTCGCTCAGCCCGTCGGGCATCAACTCGTTACGCCGGATGGTCATCAGGTGCTCGAAGACCAGATACGCAGCGGTCAACGAAAGCGCCAGCAGCAACATGATGATCGCAACGCCGACCAGACCGCCGGAGAACACGATACTGAAAAAGCCTTGCGAAGCACCGGGCGCCGAGGCGGTGTCCATTCCGCCCGGAGCGACATCCGCTTGTGCGAAGGCAGCCGCGGGCGTCCAGCAGGCGGTGAGCGTTGCGATCATCCAAAGTGACCGCGATGCGAGACGTGATTTTGACACGATGATTCCTCCTTGGTCTTCAATCGCCATCGAGAGATTCGAGACGAGCGGTCGCTAGGGTTGCTGTGGTGGTTCCCGCGTAATCTCGGAGGATCTCGCGGTACAGCGAGGCAGCTTGCCGATGGTCTCCCATCCGTTCCAATTCACGGCCGGCGCTCAGCAGCCCCAGCGCGGCCAAGCTGCGGTCATGATCGGCGTACAGCAGTCCGATCCGCAGCCAGGCCAAAGCGGCTCGTTCGCTGTGTCCTCGAGCGGCCAGCGCTTGAGCGTAGACGTACAGGGCGCCGGGGCGCACTTCGCGAGGCATCTTCTGCAGCAGATCGCCCCAACGTTCCAATCCCGCCTCGTCTACCGTCGCCGCTTGCGTTCGCCAGAGTTGCGCGGTTGCCAAAGACGCGATCCGAACCGGGCCCTGCGACGCCAATCGCTGCAAGGCCTCGATCGCCGCGGCTCGATGGCGTGTGCCCAGCAGCCAACTGGCGCCGATCAGCCGAGCTGCCGGTGAATCGGCGTTCTGCAACCAATGCTCGGCCCGTTTCTCCAAAGCCGGTGGCGGTTGCACCGTCTGCCAGCTCAGCGGAATCCGCCCGAACCAAATCGTCTCGGGATCACTCTGCACCAATCGCAAAAAGAAATCGGTCGCCTGCTCGATGCGTTCCAATTGTCTCAAACAGCAGATCATCTGAGCCAGGATCTCACGCTGCGCCCAAACGCGCGACTCGTCGCCCAGCGCCTGGCCATACAGCCGTAACGCCTGGTCGTACTGTTGATCGCCGAACAATCGATCGGCATTCACTTTGGTCGGGCTCCACTCGGTCGATACCTCCAAGACTCGGGACGCAGGGATTTCTTGCGGAGCGCCGATCGACGACCGTAGTGTGAGCTTTTGCCCGGTATGGTCCAGGATCGTGCCCCGGACCGTCGTCCGACCGCCACCGTCGGGACCCGTGGCATACGTCACCTGATCCTCGGCGACGGCCATCGAAGTCATCAAAATCCAGGCGGCGGTCGAAACCCACCAAACCAAGGGAAAGACGAGCTGCATCAATGGGGCCTCGCCGGCAATCGCGTGACGTCGATGTACGTGTGCCGACCGTTGCTCTGTCGGGCCAGACGCATCAGAAAATTATCGCCGCCGATGAAAGGCCCCGCGCCGAACTCGATCGCATGGATCACGGTGCCGCGGTTGATCCGCCGTAAATCCTCAAGCTGTCGAGCGGTCAGTTGCGGATCATCGGCATCGGTCAGAAAAAAGATCACGTCGGGTGCCAGCAGCAGCGCCTGACGCAAAGCCGGGACATGTTGCGTGCCGCCGGTCGCGGGCAAGCCGCGGATGAACCGTTCTGCCAGATCCTTGGTGCCCTGGTCGGCGAACATCAGCCGCGGGGAAAGCCCCGGATTCGGATGGAAGATCGTGACATCGTGATTATAGAAGATGACTTGAAATTGTTGCGTCGAGCTGAGCATATGGATGCTGTTGATCAATTCGGCTTTGGCTGCTGCCAGCGGTCGTCCCTCGTAGCCGTTCATGCTGTCCGAGCGGTCGAAGACGTAGACGAACAACGAGCCCTCGCCCTGGATGCCGAACAGATACGTGCTGTTGCCCTTGCCGATCGAACGACTGGGCGCCGGCCCGCCGGCCAACTGCCCAGCGCTGGGCAACATGTCGGCCCAGTCCGTTGCGGTTCCGATGCCGCTGATCGAGTCGCGATCGGGAAGCATCTGTCCAAAATCGACAGGCAGTTGGTCCGCCGACGGTAACGCCGTTTCCGTTGCCGCCGCGTCTTGCACCGAATCGGTTGGTGACAGGTCAGAACGCTCCGACGACGACTGCTGATCGGTTTCGGAAAAAAAACGAATCTGCTGGTGGGACGTTTGGGTCAGGACGATCCCAGCCGATCGTTCCGGCTCGGGAACCGATCCTGGCGTTGTTTCTTGGATGACGATGGCCAAGAAGAACAGCAGCAGCGCATGCACGACACCCGACAGCAGCCAAGCCGGCAGTCGCCGCGGTGGCGGTTCCGCAGCATTCAGCAAAACGAACGGCTCGCTTTCGATGGGTGGCATATGGGCCTCGGAAATCGGACATCCTTCACGCTTCTCCCTTGATCTTAACCGCCTGCCGGAGAACTGACCAGAGAGATCTGATACTCGCGAAGCGCTTTGGGCAACGGAAAATGGACCTGTTCGGTCCGGATCGTACGCACCGAAATCTCGGCATCGTAACGTTCACGCAGATACTCCAGGCACTGTTCGACCACCGATTCCGGGGCACTGGCCCCGGCGGTCACCAGCACCGTATCCACACCGCAGAACCACGTCGGGTCGATATCGGCGACGCCGTCGATCAGATGAGCTGCGACGCCGTTCTCCTGCGCAATCTCGCTCAACCGCTGACTGTTCGAACTGTTCTGGCTGCCCAGCACCAGCACCAGATCGACTTCGGGACAGATCTCCCGAACCGCCTGCTGGCGATTTTGAGTCGCATAGCAGATATCCTCCTTTGCGGGCCCCACCAACTGGGGAAACCTGGCCCGCAGGCGGTCGATGATACGATTCGCATCGTCGACCGACAACGTCGTTTGCGTCAGATAGGCAAGGCGAGTATTTGGGGGAAGATCCAGTCGGTCCACATCATCGACCGTTTGGATCAGGATCATGGACTCTGGAGCCTCGCCCATCGTTCCTAGCACTTCATCGTGTCCATCGTGTCCGATCAGGGCAATGATGTATCCCTCGCGAGCGAATCGCACGGCTTCCAGGTGGACTTTGGTGACCAGGGGGCAGGTCGCATCGATCGCGTGCAGGCGGCGCTGTCGAGCTTGCTGGCGGATTTCGGGCGAGATGCCGTGGGCCGAAAACAGCAGGTGAGCGCCCTCGGGAACCTGCTGCAAGTCATCGACGAACACAGCGCCCCTCGCTCGAAACGAATCGACCACAAACCGGTTGTGAACGATCTCGTGATACACGTAGACCGGCGGACCGAACGTTCGTAGCGTCAGATCCAAGCTTTCCACTGCCATATTGACGCCAGCACAAAAGCCTCGAGGGGCTGCCAGGACTACTTTCATGGAAAACATTTCTCCAAATACGTGGGGTATTTTCGCCTGAGATTCGAGGAAATCGCTATTTCGAGCAAACTAGATTCTTAGGATCAAGCACCCGGCCAGGAGTTTCTTGTCATTGAAGGTAGCCTTGCATGGGGGACGCAACGGGGTCGGGAGTCGTTTTCGGCC
>REEF01000457.1 GCA_007695205.1 Planctomycetaceae bacterium | reverse complement strand
TCCTCACCGTCCTCACGATGCCGGAACACATGAGCTTGCCCGGGAAAAAGGTGCCGGTCGTCCATGTCCAGCACTTTCAGAACCTCGAATTCTTCGCGATCGTCATCGAAAACGGCCAGCCCGTGCCCGACCATTTTCGACAGGGACTCCATGTGAGCATAATGACACAACAACCGCTGGCGTCCCGTTTCGTCGGGCAGTGTCAAAAACCCGTCGGCCCAGATCATGCCCTTCTCGACTCCCAGTCTGGCTACCGGGCGGCTGAAGCCTTCGTTATCCACCAGATAATTCAGGTCGACGCCCTGGTCGGGCGCCAGCCCGCCACGGTCCGGCAATTGCGAAGTGGCGGCTGCCATCCAGAAGTGCCCCAGCGGATAGCTCATCCTGGATGTGTCCCCCCAGAACCAGTAGATTTTTCCTCGATACCGTTCGGCGAAGGCTGAATCCTGCCCGGCGACTCGACCAGCCCCCAACGGTTCGGCCAGCGGAGTCGGTTGATCCAGCATCAGGCTGTCGCGGTAAATGCCTTCGCCGGTCACCCGATACAGTCGTTCGGCGATATTGATCCGCCGGATCTTGATGACCGCCGTGCGACCTGGCTGGACTTCGAGTCGCACGCCGGCGTATCCGAATCCATCCTTGGGGACTTCGTAGCCATGGCTGCGCACGAAGAAGAACACCTGCTGGCCCACCAGCCCCGGTTCGTCGATCGCTGCCCACCCGCCGCTATCGGTCACCCAGCCAAGATGGTTGACCGTCTGCAATTCGACCAGCGGCACCCCGCGTCCGGTCGCCTCGTCCACGACCTGGACGCCGAAATAACGGTCGGCTGCCACGACATTGCTTGCCAGTGCGGCCGTTGCGATCAGTCCGGTCAATCCGGTCAGTGTAGTCAGTGCGGTCAGGCGAAGGATCTCCGCGGTCAACTTAAGGAAACGGCAGCTAAGTAATGGGGAACTGGGGCGCAACATGGCATCACCTATTCAGGCATCGATCGGATCAGTCGCTGTTTTTTTCCAGTGGTTCGACCAACTCGTCGATCCACTGATCGAATGCGGCTGCATCGGCACGTTGTTCCGCTGGCAACTGAGCGTCCTCGGTCAAACGATCGACGACCTGCGACACGGCACTTCGCAACAGTTCGTCGTCGGCGCACAGGAACGCGTGTTCCGGTTGGATGCGCCCCGCGCGGAACCGGCGCTCGTACATCGACGAAGCGACGAAGTACAGCCGAGACGTGCTCTTGAACCGCGAGAAATCGTCCATGGCCAGATAGCAGGCATGGAGCAGTGAATCGATCAACTCGATTTCCGTCCGTACGGTTCGACTGTACGCATCCAACTGAGCCTCCATGTCATCCCGCCCCCAACTACGTTCCAAGATAGCCGCCAGACGTTCGATGCCGCACAGGATCTGGGCGATCCCCGTGCCGTGCAGCGGGTCGACGAAACCGCCGACATTGGGCAGTCCGGCCCAACCCGCTCCAGCGGATCGTTCGGCGATCCGCTGCAATCGGTCGGTGCCGATAAGATGGAATGTCGCCTCGTGCATTCGAGATCCCGCGAACTGCTTGGCCAACGTGGGATAACGCTCGACAATCAAATGCCATTCTTCGTCGGGATACCGGTCCGGGTGGTAGGGGTGACGGTCCTGATCCAGCACTAGGCCCGCGCTGGTCACCCCGTTGCGGAACTGCAATTGCCACATCCAGCCGCCTTCGATGATGTGATGCACGGCCGCTTCGTCGCATCGATACGGATGCCCCTCGACGTCACCGCCAGCCTCCTGATACGCGTCCAACCAGTTGCCGACACCGGTGAAGTGTCCGTAAAGGGTCCGCGTCTTCGTCTTCATGCAATCGACGCTGATCGGGATCTCCAGGGCCTTGAGCATCACCCCGGTCCCGCCGCTGGCGTCCAGCACGAATTGGGCGAAAATGCGGACCGGTTCTTCACTGTGATAGCCACCGACGCACCAGCGATCGTCATCCCGGGTAATGTCCGTTACGTCCGTATTCTCCATCGTCGCGATGCTGTTGGCGCGAACCTGCTTGAACAAGAACCGATCGACATCGCTGCGCAACCAATGGGCATCGGCCGTCAGATCGTCGGGATTTCCCGGAACCAGCCATTCGTTGGAACGGTCCGCCTGGGGCTGGAAGGGCTCGCCCGTACGGTGCCAGAAATAGGTGAATCCACGTTTGATCCCCAACGTCACGTCCGGATGAGCCTGTTCGGCGCTGGCGTACTCGCACAACGGTTCGATCCCCGTCAGTTTGTACCGTTGGACCAGATCTCGCAGCACCATGTTGGCGATCGGTGTCGAGGATTCGCCGATCGTGAAACGCGGATGGCTGGCTCGATCGATCAAAACGGTCCTCAATCCCAACCGTTGCCCGATCATCGCCATCAGGCTTCCGCCGAACCCAGAACCGATGACGGCCAGATCGACATCGAATTGAATCATCGTTACACCTCCCTATTTTTGCGGGTGGACCGCATCCGATTGGTACCAGGAAAAGATGCGGTGAAGGGGCAAGCATCGACACGTTGCCCAGTTTAAGCTAAACGATGCAAGCGATGCCCGTCAACTATGGGGGCACTGTGGAAGGGTCTTCTGGGCTTGGACAAGCTCACGCTTCTTCGATCTGGCTGACCAAGATCCTCGAGCCTTGGATTTCGTCGATGCGAACCGAACTTCCAGCGGGGACAAAACTGCCGTCGGCCAACACATCCAGCGTCTCGTCGTCAAAGCTGGCTTTGCCGGCCGGACGTAACGCCGTGACCGTCATGCCCTTGTCGCCGATACGAAACTTTCGACCACCGGTTTCCGCACCCCGGTTATCGCCATCGCGGTTCGCGTCCGGCGACGATCGATCATCGGGCATCGGTTTTAGAATCAGCCGATTGAAGAACGGAATCGTGCCGAAATAACGAGTCAACACAGACGCGGCCATCAGAAACACCAGCCCTGACGATGCCAGCACCAACATCGACACGACCATCGACTCCAACTGCCGAGGCGTTTGGGGGACGATGAAATCTTGGCTGGCCATCACCAAGCCGGCGCTGATCAGCAGCAGGCCCGTCAGCCCTGATACGCCAAAACCAGGGAAAACGAAGACCTCGACGGCCAGAAACAGGACGCCCGCCAAGACCAGCACGACTTCCAGGATTTCCGCCGTACCACCCAGAAAACGGCTCCAGAAGAATAAAGCGAAACACAACACGGCGATCAAGCCACCGATGCTGATCCCCGGCGCGGCGAATTCGATGTACAATGCCACCAAACCGATCACAAACAGCAATCCGGTGACCAGGGGTAGATTCAGGATAAAAACCGCTGTGTCCACAGCGGTCGGTTCCAATACTACTGGCGGTTCGACCAGACCCAGCAGGCTGATCAATTCAGCGCGGTCGGGTGCGTTTCCCTCGGCTAAACCCAATTCGAGGGCTCGCCGACCGTTGACTTCCAAAAAATTCTTTTCCCGACTCTCCAAAACCGGCCGCCCTTTTTCCCAAACCTGGGGGTCCTGAGATGCTTCGATCTCGTCGTCGGACATAAAGGTTTGTTCACCGGTCTGCCGGTTAGTCACCTGGTAAACCACCAGATCCATGTTGACCATGGCTTCGGCCAATGCCGGAGGTCGGTCACGAGCCTGGGCCAAGTCGCGCAGTTGAATGGCCACATCCGTGCGGATTTTTTCTTCGGCGTATCGAAACAGCGAGTCACGACCGATCGTCATCACCCCTACATTTCCCAGCAGCGCATCGGGATGCATGTAGATCTGATCGCAGCCTAAAGCGACCACTGCGGCACCGCTGAGCGCCTTGCGAGGAACAAAGGCGACGGTTTCCGCCCAGTCGACGTAACGCAGGGTTTGGGCGATCTGAAAGCTGGGATCGACCAACCCTCCCGGGCTATCGATTTCTAAAATCACCAGATCCGCGCCCGATTTTTCGGCCGCGGCAAGTTGGCGGTAAAAGAACTGCTCGATGATCGGCGTGATCATCCCCTCGAACCGAATGACCACCCCCTTTTGGAATCGTTCCGGTTCGGGCTCCGCATGCTCCTCGTCAGCCCAGAGGACGGCAGAGAAGGATGTCGCGGCCAGCCCCAACAACAGGGCGACCCACCATCGAGGTATATGAGCATAATATGTTTTGGCTTGCGTCATAATCGACCTGACAAGCATGTTTTTGACGGATGGCAACCGGACCACCCCCACGGATTTTAGGGGAACTTAGCCTATCTGGCAAACAGGGGGTAACGAGAAACCGCAAAATCTCGGTCGATGTTGCCCCAACCGCAATGGCATTTTTTGCCTGGAAGGATTATCTTAATACGCGCAATTCACTTGGGAAGATTAAAAGTTTGCGCGTCGAGGAGAACCGGATGGCCCTGTTTGAAGGGAAAAAAGGACTAATACTAGGGGTGGCTAATGATCGTTCGATCGCCTGGGCGATCGCCAAGACGATTATGGACCAAGGTGGCGAATGTGGGTTTACCCACCTGCCGGATCGTCCCGACGATCAACGGGAGAAGAACCGTCGAAGGGTGGCTCAATGCCTGGAGGGCTATGCTCAGGCGAAATTCCTGGTTCCGCTGAACGTCCAGGATGACGATCAGATCGCCCATGTCATGCATCTGGCGGCAGATACGTTCGGCTCGATCGATTTTCTCCTGCATTCGATCGCCTTTGCCGATCGAAACGATTTGAACCGTCCGACGGTGGAAACCAGTCGATCCGGCTTTCAATTGGCGATGGATATCAGTGTGTACAGCCTGATCGCGGTCACCAATGCTGCGAAGGGCATCATGAATCGTCGAGCAGCGATTGCGGCGATGAGTTACTTTGGCGGCGAGAAATGCGTGCCGGGCTATAACGTGATGGGGATTTGCAAATCGGCCCTCGAAGCCTCGGTGCGATACCTGGCTTACGATTTGGGCCAGCGGGGCATCCGGGTCAACGCGCTGAGTGCCGGGCCGCTGAAGACCTTGGCCGGTTCGGCAGCCGGGGTGAACGAAATGCTGCAGTTATATCGATTTATGTCTCCGATGGGCAGAAACATTACCCACAAAGAGGTTGGACGCACCGGTGCTTTTCTGTTGTCGGAGATGTCGGATGGGATCACCGGCGAGACGTTGCACGTCGATGGCGGTTACAACATCATGGGTTCGCCTGGCCGCTTACTGGACGCGTTGCGAGATCCCCCGGCGGAATCGGGAGCATTGATCTGACGTGACGGAAATCCAATGTGGCCAAATCCGCAACTTTTGCATCATCGCTCATATCGACCATGGCAAGAGCACGCTAGCAGACCGATTGCTAGAGTGCACGGGCACGGTCAGCCAGCGTGAGATGCGCGATCAATTGCTGGACGACATGGATCTGGAGCGGGCCCGGGGGATCACCATCAAGGCTCGGGCGGTCGCGTTGCGTTATCAACCGGCAGATCGACCGTACGAATTGAATTTGATCGACACGCCCGGCCATGTCGATTTTCAATACGAAGTGTCACGGTCGTTGGCGTGTTGCGAGGGCGCTTTGTTGCTGGTCGACGCGTTTCAGGGCGTCGAGGCTCAAACGCTGGCCAACGCCTACATGGCGCTCGAGAACGATCTGGTCATCGTCCCGGCGATCAACAAGATCGACCTGAAACACGCACGGCCTGAGGAGGTGATCGAGGAGATCGAGCATTCGCTGGGGATCAGCGGGGACGAGGTCCTGCGGGTTAGCGGCAAGACCGGGGCAGGGGTTCCCGATTTGTTACAAGCGCTGGTCCAACGAATCCCGTCGCCGACGGGCGATTCCGCTTCGACATTACAGGCGATGGTCTTCGATTCGCATTACGATTCATACCGTGGGGCAATCACTTATGTCCGCGTCATGAATGGAGCGATCCATCAGGGCCAGCGCATCCGGTTCCTCCAGGTCGGTTCGACTCACGAGGTGTTGGAACTAGGCCAGTTCTCGCCTCGGCCGCGCCCCTGCCGCCAATTGCGGGCGGGGCAAGTCGGTTATGTGATCTGCAACATCAAGTCATTGGACAAGGTCCGGATCGGGGACACGATCAGCATCCCAGGACCCGACGCCGCAGCACCTTTGACTGGCTACCAGCGGCCCAAACGCATGGTCTACTGTGGGCTGTATCCTTCCGATGGCCAGGACTTCTCCGAGTTGCGGGATGCGTTGGAAAAACTCTCGATCAACGATCCCAGCTTCGAGTTTGAAGCCGAGACCAGCGAGGCGTTGGGGTTCGGATTTCGTTGCGGATTCCTGGGACTGCTGCACATGGAGATCGTCCAGCAGCGACTGGAGCAGGAATCCGACATCGATCTGATTCAGACCGCGCCGAATGTGACCTACGAAGTGATCACCAAACGCGGAGAGCGTCTGGAGATCCGTCGGCCGCAAGAGGTTCCCGACCCGGGGCTGATCGAAGAGTTTCGGCAACCGATCATGCGAGTCAATTTGATTGTCCCCACCGAATTCATCGGCCCGGTCATGCGCTTGTGCCAGGATCGTCGCGGCGAACTGAAGGGCACCGAGTATCTCTCGACGATTCGGGCCATGTTGACCTACCACCTGCCGCTGGCGGAAGTGATCTACGACCTGTACGACAGATTGAAGAGCGCTACCCGCGGCTACGGCACGATGGATTATGAACTGCTAGGCTATTTTCCGGCCGATCTGGTGCGATTGGACATCCTGGTCAACGGCAATCGTGTCGATGCGCTCAGCGTCATCTGCGACCGTGCCGACGCCGATCGCCGCGGCCGGGCGGTGGTGAAAAAATTGAAGGAAGAGATCGACCGCCACATGTTCGAGGTGGCCATCCAGGCTGCGATCGGTTCGCGCGTGATCGCTCGCGAAACGGTCCCGGCGATGCGAAAGAACGTCACCGCCAAGTGTTATGGCGGTGACATCTCGCGAAAACGTAAACTGTGGGCGAAGCAGCGTGAAGGCAAAAAACGCATGAAGTCCATCGGGCAGGTCGACATCTCGCAAAAGGCCTTCATGGCAGTGCTGCAAACAGGTTCCGAAAAGTAAAAGGCCTCGAAAACCATGGGACGCGTCGGCGACGATAACCGGAAACCCATCGCGGCATCCGAGGGGCACCAACCGCCGAACCCGACCCGTCGCATGCCGGGCCTGAAAGCGGTTGCCGCAACATCTCCATGGCTGTTCGAACTGCACCAGGTGACCCATCGCTACGGCCAGACGCTGGCACTGAGCGATCTGACGGTCCAGGTCCCCATCGATTCCATCGGATTGGTCGGCCAGAACGGAGCCGGCAAGTCGACGCTGATGCAGATCTTGCTAGGGTTGATACGCCCCACCCAGGGCTCCGCGCGAGTGCTGGGCAGGGATGTGGGGTCCCAGGGCGTTGCGTTGCGCGGCACGGTCGGGTACATGTCCGAGCGCGAAGCCTTTGTGCCCGGTTTGAAGGGCATCGAGTACGTGGCGCTGGCCGGGCAGTTGTCCGGCATGTCCAGCCGCCAAGCATGGCGCCGCGCGCACGAGACGCTGTCCTATCTGGGTATGGAAGAGGCTCGCTACCGATATCTGGAAGAGTATTCCGTCGGGATGAAGCAGCGTCTGAAACTGGCCGCCGCTATGGTGCATGACCCGGATCTCCTGCTGCTGGACGAACCCACATCGGGTCTGGATCCCGAGGGCCGTAACGCCATGCTGAATGTGTTGCGCGTGCTGGCAGCTCGACCCAACAAAGCGTTGATCCTGTCCAGCCACCTGTTAGGCGACGTCGAGCGGATCTGTCGCTGGACCGTGATCTTGGACCAGGGCCGTCTGCTGCACAGCGGACCTTTGGACGGACTCCGTTCCTCGCGGCCCAGCCATTACCTGCTCCGCTGGCAATCGGGCCGTGCCGATGGCTTTCTGGCTTCGCTCAGCGCCCGCGACGTCCAAGTCACTCCCATCGCGGGCGAAAACGCTGCCCGCGTCATGGTGCCGTCTGGCTGGACCAATCAAACGTTCTTTCGCGAAGCTCGCAACCACGAAGTAGTTCTGACCGGGTTGGTCGCCGACGAAGATGATCTGCAGTCCGTCTACCAGCGCCTGGTCCTGAAGTAAGGCAACTCGCGGGAAACAATCTTCCTCGTTCGGCGAGGGTCTCCGACCCCGCCGAAACCGCCGACCGAAGGTCTCCCGCGA
>REEF01000277.1 GCA_007695205.1 Planctomycetaceae bacterium | reverse complement strand
TTTACAGGCGATCGAGCGTATCGATCCAACGGATCAACTGGGAAGTCTGATGATCGCTCCATGGCTCCGCGTCTTCTTCCAGTTCTTCGATTCGCACGGGATATTGCATGGATTGCAAGCGTTCTGCTTGATTGCGGATGGGCGCTGCTGCTCGTGAATTCTTGGGAAAGGCCAGGTAGATGGCCAGACGTTCGATCGGATCATTGGCGGGAACTTGTAACCGAGCGGGCAGCGGCGAATCGAAGGAGATGACTCCTCGGATCAGGTCGCGATGTCCAAGCGCGGTCAACCAAGCCATGGCTCCCCCAGCCCGATCGCCCTGGGTAACGATTCTTGTACGGTCGATGTTGTAATTGGAGATCAGATCGTCCAGGGACTTGCGGATGAATTCGACCTCGGTCGGCTGCCATCGTGCCGGGTCTTCCGGTTGAGGCGCCAACAGGATCAGGTCGTGCTGGCGACAGAGTTCCCGATACCGCTGGATCAACTGGTCCTGATCCCACCTTCCGGGTTCGGTCAACCAGACGATGACGCCATGCGGTACCGTCGGGTGATACGTTTCGGGAACGTAGGCCACGCACTGGTTACTCTCTTCGGGCAAGCGGATTTCGATGGCCCCGACCGGCGGGCGTTCGCCTTGCTGCCGATCCGTCAAGCGATGAGCTGGGGGCAGTTCGTCAGGGATCTCGGTGGGCAGGCTGGCCAGTTGGATCTGCCAACCCAACGTCTGATCGGCTCGCTGTCCTTGGACCTCGATCTCGCTTGGCGGTTCATGATTGGCCAGCACCTGCAGCGCCGCGGAGCGTTCCGGAACCGGCGTTTCGGCCAGCGTCAGCAGCCGGTCGCCGACCTGGATTCCCGCTTCTGCTGCGGGGCTGCCTGGGTACACGTATCGCACGACGATTCCAGGTTCGGGGTCAGCGTCTCGCATCGGCAGCACTCCCAGGAAGGGATGCTGATAAGGTTCCAGCTTGTCGGCCAGTTCCAGGGTCAGTTCGATCTGCTGATCGTCTCGACGCACGACCAGCGCGACTTGATCTCCGGCATAGTGACGGCCGATCACGTGTCGCAGTTGAGCTTGGCGAACGATCTCTTCTCCGGCGGCTTGCACGATGACATCGCCCGGTTGCAGTCCTGCGTCACGGGCTGGCGATTTCGGCTGGACGGCGGCCACTTCGGCGGGCAACGCGTAGATATCGGCGCCTTTCAGATTGATCCCCATGACGCCCGGTTGCAGTTCCTCGCCCCGTTTCAGTTTGTCCAGATGAGGCAAGATATCTGCCAGCGGAACGGCGAATCCGATCCCCGAATCATACCATTCAGCACCAGCCACCTCGTCCTGGCCCTGTGGCGACAACGGAACCAGAACTCCCAGAACGCGGCCTTGGATATCGATCAGTGGTCCGCCGTAATTATTTGGCGAGATTTTCGCGTCGGTTTGGATCGCTTTGCCCCAGATTCGATCTCGAGCACTGAGCAACCCCACCGACAGATTTGGATGAGGCGAATCGAACGTGCGGCCCACGGCGATCGTCCATTGGCCGACGATCATTTCTTCCCGCGGTACGACAGGTGGCACGGTCAACTCTTCCTCCGTATTGATTCTCAGCAGCACCAGCATCCGGGCTCGGTCGCGACCGACGATCTCCGCAGCAGCCCGATCGCCGCTGGGCAAGGTGACCAGGATGGTCGTCGGCTGCTGGATGAAGTTGAAGGCGCTGGAGATCACGTAGCCTTCTTTCGAGACGACCAGCCCGGTGGTCGGTCCGGTTCCTACCAGCGTCTGTCCGACGCGTTCCAGTCCGCCCAATGTATCGATCCGGACCACCGACGGGGCCACGGCTTTCACGGCTGCCTGGATGGCGATCTGTTCCTGAAGTCGGATGTCCTGATCGGCTCCGATCGATGCCGTGGCCAGCAGGAGCAGGGTCAAGCTGCTTGGGAAGAACGAGCACCGGCGATGATTCATGGGAAATACCTGATTGCGTGCTTTCAGACTTTGAGGAACTTCGCGTTAAGGGCCTTGCGTTACGGTGATCTCCAACAGCTCGATCCCACGCTGGATCGTCAGATTGAGCGGATCGATTCGGTCGATGAACGTCAATTCATCCAGCAAATTCTGGCTGGACGATGCGACTCGGCCATCCACGAACAGGATCAAGTCATCCGGTTGCACCCCGACTCTAGCCGCCGGCGATCCGCTAACGACCACGTCTACAAACGGCGGCGTGTTCGGCAGGACGTTGGGGACCAGGCGGATGCCCAGCAACGCCAGCGTCCAAGGCTGTGCCGGCTTGGGCGTCTGGTCGTCGACCGATCGCGGCAGCGTTCGCCCTGCCAGTATGGCCTCGACGGAATCGGTAAGCTGATCGACGGGCACCGCATAATTCAGCCAGGTGTTGTTCAACGAGCTGCGCAGTTCCTTGCCCAGAATGCCTGCCAGTTCCCCGCGCAGATTGGTCAGTGCTCCGCCCGCCGCGCCGGGATTGTTGGTCATGGCGTCCAAGACATAAACGGGTCCGTCGTAGGGCGTCTCGAAGGCGCCGCGACGTGCGGCGAGTTGCGTCTTCATGGCGACGTTGCCGTGCTGGACGCTGGCCGGTTCGTCGCCCATGGCCACGCCAAACAGGTTGCTGAAGGCAAGCACGCGGTCCCCGATGTCCAAATCCTTCGCCAGATCCAGGGAGAAATACGGTACGTCTTCCACGGGGACTTTGAGGATGGCGATTTCGATGCGAGGATCGGCGCCCACTAACTGGCCTTGCATGCGCCGACCGTCGGCCAGCGTCACGGTGATCAGATCGGTATCCAGCACATAGCTCCACGCGGTCAGTACGTGTCCTTCGGGCGAGATCAGAAAACCGCTCTGATAAGCCTGCAGGCCGCGTAGCCCCCCGGCTCCGAAAATCTTGACCATCTTGGGTTGCACGCCGTCAACGACGTCGGCAAACGAGGTCGGATCGGCTGCCGGTGCGGCGGTCGTCAGCCATCCGCCGACCAGAACGACCGCCGCCAGAACGCAACGGGTGGACCTGCCTATCGCGGCGGACCATCGGGATCGGTTAGCGGACGTAGTTGGCATCGGGAAGGAAAGGTTCATGAGGCCTCATCCGGCTTGGCGGCGGCATGGATTTCGTCCAGGTTCAGTTCCAGGACCGTACGTTCACCGTGGCGGACTCGCAGCGAATGCGGCCATTGCCGGCCATCGATCTCCCGATAATCGTGGAAGTAGACTTCGCATGGGTCGACTCCCGAATCGGGAAACATCTCGATGGCGACCAATTGACCGGAATCCGGCTGGAAAAAGAAGTGTGATTCGACAACGTCGTGCACGGCGACCAGCACATCGTACAACCCGTCGTACCCGGGCAGCGGTGCGGTGCCCAAATAGTAGACGTCGCCGAACTGCAGGGGCCCCAAGCGAAGCATCCGTTGCCACAGGTGCAGGGTGACCAGCAGCCCGCCGCTGCCGGGCGGATCGAGCTGTTCGCCCAGATCACGCGTCAGATCGACTTGACCTACCTGGCCGGTGAAACGGCCGGTAACCCGCTGGTCACCTAACTCGATCCGAACCTCGCCGCCTTCCGCAGGAGCCGCGCGAAGCGTCCACGTCTCGCCCAATTCGTCGAAGGTGCCGTGTGCTGAAAACGCGTTCCAGACCCGGTCGCGATGCAGTTCGTTGAAATAGTAGTTCGCGAAGCCGGTCCGCGGTTTGATCCACGGTCGGACGTGGTCCGGGATCGACGGTTCCCGCTGGCCAGGATGCCCTGGGATCGGGCTGCGTCCCGGTTTGGGCTGGATTTTTTTCGGCAGCGGGACGTCGGGCACGTCCTCGTGCGGCGGCTGGGGCTGGTCGCCGGGCGGTTGCTGCGGATCTTGACCGGGAAGGGCGCGAGGCTTTTTCGGTCCCGGTTTCGGCTGGGGTTCGGGCATCGGCAGCGGGACCCCGGCGGCTTTGGTCAGCAATTCCTCGCGGCCATGGACGCCCATCAAGCGGACATAGACATCGTGCCGCTGGCCGTTCAGACGAAAGCTGAGCGGCACGCGCCAGTCTCTGGGGAAGATGCCCAGCGTGTTTTTGAAGCCGTTGACGGTGGTCACGGGCCTTCCGCCAAACGACAGGATCTCCGCGCCGTACCGCAAGCCGCGACGATAGGCGTCGCTGCTCTCCAAAACGTCCGTCACGATCACGCGCCCGTCCTCGTCGCTGGATACGATCGCTCCCAACGTCGCATGGTCGACGATGCGACCGCTGTGCAAATAGCCCAAAAAGTTCTTGATCTGGTTGATCGAGATCGCGTAGCCGACGCCGACGTTGACTCGTCCTCGCTTTTCGAACGAGCCCCGGCCGTTGATCCCGATCAGATCGCCTTGGGCATCGAACAGCGGACCGCCCGAGTTGCCGGGGTTGATCGACGCGTCGGTTTGAATGCAGTCGGCGTATTCCAACAAGGTGCCTGCAGGCGGCTGGTAGCGGTTGACTCCCGAGACGATCCCCAAGGTCACGGTGGGCTGAAAATCGGTTGCCAGCAGGAACGGGTTGCCGACGGCGAAGCACCAGTCACCCACGCGGACCTGATCGCTGTCGCCCATCGTGGCGTAGGGAAAGTCGTCGCGGCCCAGCAGCTTGATCAGCGCCACATCGCCGGTCGGATCGATGCTGACGATCACGGCATCGTACAACTGACCGTCCGCCATGCTGCACTGCATGTAATCGCCCGCCGGTTTGGTGACGTGAAAGTTGGACAAGGCGTAGCCGTCGGGCGTGATGACCACGCCGGATCCGCCCCCCTGACCCTCGTTGGCAAAGATACTGACTGCGGACGGTATCGCCCGCTGGATGGCATCGATCCGTTGTTGCTGGGCATCGAGCACCGGTTGGGGAACGTCGATCGCGCCAGCCGGTAGGGCTGTCAACATCGCAAAAACGACGATTGGCAAGATCACTGTCCCGGACGCTCCTGTCCCGGACGCCCGGATGGCCTCGGTCCATTTCTTCATTTGGTCAGCCTCGCATCGCATAGATTGAGGTGGTCGGCGATATCCATCTGCTCTCCGAAATCCACCAGGATCTTCAAGCGTCGAATCCCCGAGATCTCTAGCTCGATCGGAAACGACTTATCGCGGCCCGTCACCGTCCGGTTGAACAATTCTCGCCCATCGCCCGAGATGACCAGTTCCACGTGCCCGGCATCGCGAACCGCATCATCGATTCCGACCATGGCGTGAAAGTATCGAAAGTCTTCGGCCAGACGAAAGGTGATCTCGGTACGACTGGTCAGCGCCAGCCCGCGGCTGTATGTCACTCCGTCCAGCATCATGGGCCCGCCGCTAAACGACTGATCGCGCCGCGGCCCGAACAGCCGATTAAGGCTCTCCTGGGGCAATTGTGACGCGACGAACGAACGTCGCTGGACGGATTCGGGCTCCAGATCGCTGAGCCATACTGTGTTGCCCGCCGAGAAATCCAGTTTCTTGATTCGTTCCACGGGAACCGTCACGGAGACGCCTGTCGGCGTCGTCCACCGAATCGTATCGCCATCCAACGCGAAGGATCGAGCCATCCAGCGAGCCCCGGAAACATCGATCAACTGGCAAACGCGCGGCGGCAACTGGCGAGCCAAGGGGTGATAGTAGATCAATCCGTCCAACCGCTGACGATTGGCCTCGATGGTTTCGCCATCGAAATCAAAACGGACGATGTCGTCGTTGACGTTCGCCAGGGCTCCCTCCAAAAAATCGAGGCTCTCCTGACGACGGATCACGACCACATCCCCCGCATGCCGGCCGCTGACGATTTCCTGCCATTGTTTGGCCAATTCCGGCGAGGCCGAATGATCGCGGAAGCGAACCGAGCGGATCGAACGGGTCCGCACCTCCAGTTCCGGGCCGCCGATCAAGCGGACCTGTGCGACACCGTCCGACACCCGGTAGCGATCGGCCAACAGCTTGGAACCGTCAATCAATTCGATCCAGACGGTCATCAGCGACCCGGTAGGCTCGGCCGGAGCCACCGGGGTGATCTCCCACAGTCTGGACCACGCCAGACGTTCGGGCTGACCGTCCTGCTGAATGAGTACGACATCGTCTTCGACGCCGACCCAACGAGCTTGGAAAGTCGGTCCGGTCAGGGGCCGGATGTGGACATCCACGCCGGTCCCCAGGATCAATCCGATCAGCAACGCATGATTCAGCAACATAAGTTTCCACTCACTGGTTTCCGTCTCGTGCCAGTTTCCGAAAATACTCTTCGATCACTTCGCGATAATGCGAGGGCAAGCCTTTCGCGATCTGTTGCAGCGCTTCGTGGCGTTCTTTCGGCGGGAGATTTCCCCAGTTGGCCCGTTGCCCCAGTCGGCGCGGATCGACTTCGCCCGGCCCAGTCCCCCCGGCCGGCATGCTGTCGGGGGCGGGCGTCGAAGACCCCGCACTACCGGCCGCTGCCGCCGCTTGCTGCTGCATCTGCTGTTCCAGTTCCTCGATCATCTTGTCCAGCTTGGCGATCACTTCGTCTTCCTGCTCGCGGACTCGCGTTCCTGCGCGACCGAACCCTAATCGGCGTTCGATGTCGTCCATCAAGCGAGCGATCTCGTCCAACGAATCCGGTTTCAGCGGCTGGATATCCGCTTCCATCAACACCGCGACCGTCTCGTAACGCCGCGGGATCTGCCCCCGATTCTCCAACAGACGGCCGAGCACCTGCAGGCACTCGTCCCGCTGGAGCATCCGATGGTGCCCGACTGCCTGATAGAACAGCAGCGTGGCCGGATCCAGCACCTGTTCCGGTTGGATGTCCCCGATCGCCGCAAGCGATTCATCATACAAGGCATGTTGAGCCAGCCAGCGTCCCAGATACAGACGCAGATGACTCTGCGCCCACAACGGCAACTCGTCCGACTCCAGGACTTCCAAACGAGGCTTGATCCGAGGCCGCCCTGGCGACGTGCCCCACTGGATCACTTCGTGGGCGTCGGGGTGCAGCATGGCGATCGTTTCGACCAGCAGGTCCAGCCGATCCTGATCGAACGCTTCGGCCGCTTCGTCGGACCAGAGCACATCGATGCGGGTCCGAGTCAGTTCGTCTGCGTCTTGTTCCTCTAGCCATTCATCGATCGCTTGTCGGACCTCGGCCCGCGTCGGCTGCTGCCAACTGGCTCGCTTTTCCAAGCTCGGGTCCGCTTGTAAGCTGGCCGTCCAAGCAGCCAGCATGAGCATGATGCTCAAACTGCGTCCCGTGTTACGAATCGGTATGCCCGTGACCATATAATCGTTTTCTCCTATCGATTCCTGCCCAACACCAGATCACGAGTGATCTGATAGATGCGCTGTTGCCGTTCTGCCAGTCGTTCCAAAGCCTCGATCAGTTCTTGATCGGTAGCTTGGCCCGTGGGATCGTCGATATCGTCCAGCAAGCGAGCGTACCGGTTCGTCCGCGTGTTGACTCGCATCTGCAGCGCACGAATCATTTTCAACTCGGCGATCGCATCCACTAACGGCTGGTCCTGCGGATCGCCCGGAGGCATCTCGGATGGATTCATCCGCTGCTGTTCCATGTCCTGCTGGGCCTTCTGAAGCGCCTCGATCATCTCTTCCAGCGAAGCGATGATATCTTCTTCGATGCCCTGGGTCACCAGGCCCACATTGGCCGCATCCAGCCGTTCGGCCACCTGTTGCATGTCATCCCGCATTTGCGAGACCGTTTCGGGGAAGGCGATCGACGAACCTTCTTCCCGCAATAAGCTCAAAGCTCGATCCGCTTCGCCGACCAGTTTGCGCTGTTGGGTCGCCAGTCGGCTGGCCGGGATCGGGACCCGAGAGTCCTGTTCATCCTGGGGGATCTTGTCCAGCCGGACCGTGTCTTCGTAGATCCGCATCTGAGCCTCCAGCATCTTGCGGAATCGGCCCTCCAGCAGCGCCAGCATCCGTTCGACTTCCTCTTCGCGCAACTGCCGCAGGATACGTTCCAATTCGGCTTTCGCGGCTTCCAATTCTTCGCGAGCCTTTTCCTGCTCCTGGACAGCGTCTTCACGCTCGGCTTGCTCCAGCCGCTGTTGGGCCTCGCGCATCCGCTGCTGAGCCGCTTCGATCCGCTGCCGCGCCGGATTCTGCTCTTGTTGCTGGTCAGCCCCGTCTTCGCCTGGTTGCCCCTCCCCGGGTTCACCATCCCCGGGCTGACCTTCCCCAGGCTGACCGTCACCAGATTCACC
>REEF01000372.1 GCA_007695205.1 Planctomycetaceae bacterium | reverse complement strand
CTATGATCGGGGTACTTCGGACAGTTCCACTCCGGTTGTTTATCGGGATCTGCTCTTCTTCGTTACCAACGATGGTTTTGCCACCGCGTTGGACACCGAGACGGGGGGTGTGGTATGGCGTGAACGCTTGCCGGGTCAGTATCGAGCCTCGCCGTTGGCCGCCGCCGGGCGGATTTACTTCCAGAACGTCAGCGGACTGACGACCGTTGTCGAGGCATCGCGCGAGTTCCGCAAGATCGCCGAGAACAAGCTGGACGACGAGACACTCGCCTCGCCCGTCGCCGCCGCCGGTCATTTGTACATTCGCACACGTCAGGCCTTGTATTGTTTGGGCAGTCACCCTTGACGGCTTGCCTGAGCTGCTTGCCAGCAAGCGAGCGGGATCAGCATATTCGGCGGTCAGGCGAGCGGCAGGTTTTCATGGCAGCGCGTGGCTTGATCGTGCAGTTGAATCATGGACGATAGTTCGGGATGGATCTGGGGATTGCCGACCGCTGCGACGAACCGGCAGGTGGCATACCGCTTCTGACTCGCGGCATAGTTGGCTTCCCATCGCTCGAAACGCACTCGAGCGTCTTCATCCTCCCACGGCCAGGCGACTCGGTTCGGCTGGCAACTGCACCGCCAAGGTTTGGGGCTGAGCCTGGCGCGAAAACAGCCTTGCCCCCTGCACAGCCGGATGTACAGCGGGTCGGCGTTCAATTGCTTCAACATTTCGATGGTTTCTGACGCCGTGGGGTTGAACAAACCGCTGGTAGCCAGGGCTCGCATCCCCGCATAGGTTCGGTAGATGCGGAACCCCAATTTGGGACGTGAGGCGATGAATTGCTCAATTTGGTTGCGAATCTCAGATTCATGCTGAGTCTGGAAGGACACCTTCGGCTTGCCCAAAAGCCATGCGAATAACCGGCTGACCTGTCCTACGGCAGATATCGGCGGAAAATCCAGATCGATAAAGGCTGCTCGAGCTGCATTGAGCACAATCGCCCCGTACCGGTTTCGCGTCACAGCGATCATCGGGTTGCCGTCAGCGCCGCATACTTGGTTCAACACCTGTTCACGTAACGGACACTGCCCATATTCATAGCGATCTAGTCGGACGCCGCCCAACAGATTGGCGATCGCTCGCGTTGCCGCGGCCCGAGCAGCCTGTTCCGCTTGCGTCTGGCTGTCGTCAGCCCAGCGCCAGCAGGAGAACGTGATCTTGTGCCCATCGACGTCGGTCTCTTGCAGCGTCGCCTTGGCCCAGTATTTGGGAATCTTCATAGTTATCGAACTCTCCCGGCCCAATTCCGTAATACCAAAGACTCGACACCCCGTCTACGGGGACAATCCCGACCGAAGCCGGATCATTCTTGACGGTTTGTGGACGATTCGGTAGGCTAAACATTAGGCGCTGTCAGAAAAGGGGTCTGACCCTCTCCGGGCACACCGTATTTTTGGAGCTTTCAGCGTGCCCTCCAAAGGGTCAGACCCCTTTTCTGACAGAGCTTAGCGTGCCGGATTCTCTGCGATTCCGGTTCACCGAATTATGGAATCGAGGCCAAATTTCATGCGAATCTCTTTGATCTTGACTGGTTTCGTGCTGTCCTGCCTGCTGCTGTTGACCGGCCCAGGATGTGGCGGAGGTTCCGGCCCAGATGTCGGTAGCGGTCGCGGTAGAGCGCCCGACGGGCAAACGAGAAGTGCGTTGCTGCGTGAAACTCGCGGCGGGGTGATGCCTGCCGAGCGGGATACATTGCTGTTGGCGTACGGGAACGACACGAACACGTTGAACGCGATCACCGCCAGCGATACGGTCAGCAGTGCCTTCCAGCGGCAGGTGTACGAAGGGCTGGCTGCAGCAGATTACGCCGATCCGGATCAATTGTTGCCAGCCTTGGCGGAAAGCTGGGAGTTCGACGAAGAGACGCTGACCTTCACCATCCACTTGCGCCGCGGGGTCCGCTGGCACCCGATGAAGTTGCCCAACGGTCAACCATTGCCGGATCGCGAATTCACGGCACGGGATGTCAAGTTCACGTTCGATTGTTTGTTGAACCCGCACGTCGACGCGGCGCATCTGCGCAGCTACTTCGAGAACCCGGACGCCCAAGACGAATCGGATCGTTTTAAGATCTCGGTTGACGTCGTCGATGATTACACGGTCGAGATCCGCTGGACCGAGCCCTATTTCCTGGCTGCGGAATTCACGTTGGGGGCGGTGCCCATGATTCCGCGGCACGTCTATTCGGTCGACGAAGATGGGGAGCCGATCTCGTTCGATTTCACCTCCAGGGAATTCGCAGAAGGCTTTAACAATCACTGGGCCAACGGCATGATGTGCGGCACCGGCCCGATGATGTTCCGCGAATGGTCTCGCGACGAACGTCTTGTACTGGATCGCTTCGACGATTACTGGGGCGAACCGTTTTTCTTCAGCCAGATTCGGATGCGGTGCATCCCCAATACGAACACGATGGTCCAGATGACGTTGCAGAACGAGTTGGACTGGGCGAGCTTTCCCGATAAGGATCAGTGGCTGCAGAGTGAAACCAATGCGAACGTCCAAGGTGGCAAGGTCCATTTGGTCGAATTCGAATATCCGGGGTACCGGTACATCGGCTACAACACGAATCGCCCCGTATTCCGCGACCGGGAATTCCGCTTGGCACTGGCGCATGCGACCCCGCTCCAGCAGATTATCGACGAAGTCTTCCATGGGTTGGCCGTGCCGGTTACCGGTCCGTTTTTGCCCGGCAGTTCGGCCGCGGACAGTTCGATCGAGCCCATCCCGTTCGATCTGGATAAGGCCAGGCAATTGTTGGACCAGGCGGGCTGGCGCGACTCGGACGGCGACGGCGTGCGGGACAAAGTCGTCGATGGGGTGCGGGTGCCCGCTTCGTTCGAATTGATGATCTTTTCGGACTCGCGCAGTTTCCGGGCGATCGCCGAAATGATCCAGGAAGAGTTTCGCAAGATCGGCGTGCGGATGCAAATCACCCCGGCCGAATGGGCACTGATGCTCGATAGATTGAACTCCAAGGAGTTCGATGCCGCCATGCTGGGCTGGGCCACCGGTTGGTCCAAAACCGATCCGTACCAGATCTGGCACGGCAGCCTGGCCGATGTGCCCTCCAGTTCGAACCACGTCGGATACAGCAATCCGGAAGTCGATCGGCTGATCGAGCAGTTGCGTGTCACGATGGACGAAGACAAACAACAGGAGTTGTACCACCAGATTCATCGACTGATTCACGAAGACCAACCGTACACCTTCCTGTTCTCGGAGAAGATGACCGCTGGCCACGATGCGCGGCTGCAGAACATCGAGTTCTATCGGCTTCGACCGTGCATCGATACCCGCGAATGGCACAGCAGCACACCGCGAGTCCAAGGCAGGTAACCCACCCGATATTTCCTCTGGCATCTTGCGGGGCCCGACAGCTCGGAACTCGCTCGATGCCTCGAACCTTTCAGACGCACCGTCGCCTATGTGGATATACGT
Organism: Planctomycetaceae bacterium; assembly: GCA_007695205.1. GTDB lineage: Bacteria > Planctomycetota > Planctomycetia > Pirellulales > Pirellulaceae > SKKK01. The sequence continues at coordinate 4,776 of REEF01000372.1, read as the reverse complement.
CTTTCGTCGCCTGGTGGTCATGATCCCCACGCTGTTTGGGGTGACCGTCGTGGCTTTCTGCATTATGCAGATGGCGCCTGGCGACCCGTTGGAGGCCCAACTGGACGCGTCGGGGACGATCGGCGAAACCAGCATGACTCGCGAAGCGTATCTGATCATGCGTCGCGATTTGAAGCTGGATCGTCCCCTGCTGCTGAACTTCCGCCGTTTTCACGACTATACCGATTCGATCCGACAGGCCGTGTTCTTTCGAGGCCAATCGACCGATCAGATCCAGCAGCAGTTGGCCGAACTGGCTGCGGCCAGCGATCTGCCGGAGAACGCCGCTCGATTGAGTTTCCTCCGATCGTTAAGCATCGCCAACTTCGACCAGATGCTGGACGATCCGCAGAGCCACCGGCGTTTGTCGACGATGATTACGATTGGTGTCCAGTTGTACCTGGAAGACCTGGGGATCCACGGAGTGCGGGCGGCGGCCGCCGTTCTCCGCGACCCTCAGACGTCTGACCAAAAACGGATCGGGGCGATCCGCGCGATGCGATTGATGGTAGTCGAGCCGTTTCAGACCAGTTTTCGACGGGACGCCGACCCGGCGAACGAGCCCCATGTGATGAAGACCTGGCAACTGTGGTGGCAACGCGCCGAGCCCGATTTTCCGCAACTGAACGATACTCGCCGCGAGCGTCTGGCCGAAAGGTTTCAGGCGATGTTGGACCTGGAATCGCGCAGCGAGATCCTCGATATGCTGGAACGATTCGACCGCAGTGACATGCGGTTTTTCGTCGAGCGGTTGCTCAGCGATTCGCCGCTGGAAGAGAAAGTGCTGGCCGCCGCAGCACTCAATCTGTACGTGCCCAACCCGTTGCGGCTGGATGTGCCGATCGACGCGACGGACGAGATGATCCAGCAGGCTGCGGAGAATTGGCTGGCTCATTACGAACTGAATCGCGAACTCTACGAACCGACGTTGGACCGTAAGTTAGGATATCTGTTCCTCGATACCCAATACGCCCACATGGTCTGGCGCTTGATCACGTTCCAGTTCGGCCGCTCGGCCACCCGGACTCGAGAACCGGTCGGGCCGCGTATCTGGAGTGCGGTGCTGGTCTCGGCGCCGTTGATGATCATGGCCCAATTGATCATCTATCTGGTCGCTGTCCCGTTGGGCATCCTGTGTGCGGTGAACCGCTCGAATTCCATCGATCGCAGCGTCTCCTTGGCGCTGTTCGTGCTGTACTCGATCCCGCCGTTCGTGGCCGGGATGATGTTCTTGCTGTTCTTCTGCTACGGGATCTTTTTCAATTGGTTCCCGTCCCTCGGGCTGCATTCGGCCGGTTCCGAGGACATGGGATGGGGCGCCTGGTTGCTGGACTATTTGTGGCACGCGTTTTTGCCTGTGGTCTGCCTTTCGCTGTTCAGCCTGGCGGCGATGGCCATGTACAGCCGCAGCAGCATGCTGGAGGTGATCGGCCAGGACTACGTTCGCACCGCTCGTGCCAAGGGCCTATCGGAGACCTCGGTCATCCTGAAGCATGGTCTGCGTAACGCTTTGATCCCGATCATCACCCTGTTCGCTGGATTTCTGCCCGGCATGCTCGGCGGCAGCGTGTTGATCGAGGTGATTTTCGGCATCCCCGGTATGGGCCGATTGAGTTTTGATTCGATTCTGTCGCGAGACTTTCCAACGTTGATGGCACTGATTTACATCAACGCGATCGTGGTCATGGTCAGCATCCTGTTGACGGACTTGCTGTATGTCGTGGCGGACCCCCGCATCAGTTTTCACGGTAGAGGGCAGCGCTGATGGCAATTACGGGCGAGGCCAAACGGGATACGGGCGAGGCTTATCTGGATATTGTCTGGAAGCAGTTCAAGAAGAACCGCTTCGCGCTGGGCGCCCTGTGGGCGCTGGTCCCGGTCGCGCTGATCGCGCTGCTGGCGCCGCTGCTCGCTTCGGACCAGCCGCTGATCTACTTCGACGGAGATCAAATCCTGTTTCCATGGCTGCTCGCTTTGTTCAATCCGACGGAACGAGTCGACTTTGCCTTCAACATGGCCATGCTGGCGTTCGCTCCCTGGATGATCCTGGCCTGGTGGTTGAACGGGCGATGGCGGCGACGGCACGTGCCTGGGCGGACCCGCGCGCTGCGTATCACGGGGTTGCTGGTCCTGCTGGTCGTGGGAACCATCCTGTTGTTCTCGATCCCCGCAGTCCGCCCCAGCAATCCGCACAGCCATCGAGCGTTTGTCGAGGAGGAATTCCGCGACCCGGACGCATGGGGAATCTACACGCTGATCCCCTACGGGCCGCGGGATCAGGAACGCGGTTCTGCCTACCAACCGCCCCTTTATCGCAAAGATGCCTCGGACCGTCAGCGTTCCAGCGAATGGTTCCCACATCTGCTGGGCACCGACGACATCGGACGCGATGTGCTGGCCCGCATGATCTACGGAACCCGTATCTCGCTGACCATCGGATTTCTGGCTGTGGGGATCTATCTGTCGATCGGCATCATCGTGGGCGCTCTGGCAGGTTACTTCGGCGGTCTGACGGACATGGTGATATCGCGAATCATCGAGGTGATCCTGCTGTTTCCTTCGTTCTTCTTGATCCTGACGTTGGTCGCCATGCTCGGGCCCAGCATTTATATCATCATGGTCGTCATCGGCCTGACCGGCTGGCCGGGCATCGCGCGGCTGATCCGCGGCGAAGTCTTGAAACAGCGCGGCAACGACTACGTGGCTGCCGCCCGCGCGTTGGGGGGCTCGCATCTGCGCGTGCTGTTTCGCCACATCCTGCCCAACGCGTTGGCGCCCGCACTGGTCGCCGCTCCGTTCGGCGTCGCCAGCGCGATTGTGGTCGAGGCGGGCTTGAGCCTGCTGGGGTTCGGCGTGCGATTGCCGACGCCCACCTGGGGTATCCTGTTGCGACTGGGCAGCGGGAATTACAATTACTGGTGGTTGATCGTGGTCCCCTCGGTCGCCATTTTCTTTACCGTGACCGTTTTCAATCTGATCGGCAGTGGATTACGCGACGCCATGGACCCCAGACTGCGTATGTAGCGGTGTGCATTCAGCGGCCCTCGACGGCGATCACGATCGACGCCCTGCCCGGACTTAATGCCTCATGACAGACAACCAACGCCCGATGCTCGATCCCCTGGTGACCATCGACAACCTGAGAACCTATTTCTACACCGACGACGGCGTCATCAAGGCCGTCGATGATGTGTCGTTAACGATCCCTCGCGGCGGCACGTTGGGGCTGGTCGGCGAATCGGGATGCGGCAAATCCGTGACGGCTCTGTCGGTCATCCGGTTGGTCGGCCCGCCCGGCCGCATCGCCGGGGGCAGCATCACCCTGCATGAAAACGGCCGTTCCCGGGTGCTCAATCAATTGAGCGAAGATGCCATGCGCAGGGTGCGAGGCGCCGATATCTCGATGATCTTCCAGGAACCCATGACCTCGCTGAATCCCGTGTTCACCGTGGGCAATCAGATCAGCGAGGCGGTCGAACTGCATCAAAAGGTCGGGCGAGCGGAAGCGGGGCGGCGAGCCGTCGAGATGCTCCGCAAAGTCCGCATCCCGGAACCGGAACAACGAGCCAAAGAATACCCGCACCAGTTTTCGGGCGGCATGCGGCAGCGTGCGATGATCGCCATGGCGCTTAGCTGCAACCCCCAATTGCTGATCGCCGACGAACCGACCACGGCCCTGGATGTGACCATCCAGGCCCAGATCCTGGATCTGTTACGCGGATTGCAAGCCGAATTTGGAATGTCGATCCTGATGATCACTCACGACTTGGGGATCATCGCCGAGATGGCCGATCAGGTCGCGGTCATGTACGCGTCGAAGGTCGTCGAGAATGCTGCGGTCGGCGAATTGTTCCGCCAACCCAGGCACCCTTACACCATGGCCCTGTTCCGATCACGACCCAAGATCGGACAGACGCGATCCGAACGGCTGCTGACCATCGAAGGCATGGTCCCCAGCCCGCTGCGATTCCCCGCAGGATGTAAGTTCCATCCACGATGCCCGCTACGAAAAAAGCTGACGCCCGCCGAACAACAGCGCTGCGACACGGACGAGCCCGAGCTGGTCGAACTAGCCCCCAACCATCAAGTCCGCTGCCATTTCGCCGAAAAAGGGGACGGGGGTCTTTTTTAGTCCAGGTGGGTCCCGAGCGCCGAGCGGGACCAAGTGGGCTCGCAGATGCCCCCTGAGAATCTGGTCCCGCTCGGCGCGCAGGACCCACTGTATCGTTGCCCAAAAACGATTTCCGACCCCGCCCGCGTCACCCATGCAGGGCTACCTTGATTGACAAGAAACTCCTGGCCGGGTGCTTAATAGTGGACGGCGGCGTCGACGCCGTTGGGACTGCCCGGGCTGTCCGAGTCCAGGTTTTTGCCGGTGTTCATCTTACCACCACCGTCCGTTTACAACCCGGCTAACACCGAACACAAGGCCTGCCCCCAGCGACAGCTTCTCCGTGACGTGGCCTGTTAGCGGATCGCGATCGGAACCAATCGGCTCAGCCTTGACCTCCGTCTGCGATCCCGCATGGACAGGGAGTCTTGCGGTGGCCCGTTGAAAACTTGGCCTTGTGCTCTCCTACGGCTCTTCCGGTTTTTGTTGCGCGGGAGAGCAAGATTGAACGGCGCGGCGGGCGGCAGCACGTTGTGATTGGAGGGTCGTGCCGAGGTGGCGGCGGCACCAGGCCCCCACCTGTTTGATGGGTACCTGTTCCAGCGCCTGCCCGATCAGCTCGGCTG
>REEF01000289.1 GCA_007695205.1 Planctomycetaceae bacterium | reverse complement strand
GACTGCCGGCCTCCAGCCCGCTGCGAAACATCCGGGGGTCGTCAATACTAGCAGCGGCTTTCGATTGCCTTCGTGCGACGCAGGCTCCGGCCACTGGTACGCTTCCCGCAGCATCGTCGATCGCACTCGTCGCCCTTCGCCGCCCAGTGGCAGCGTCTTGATCGTGTCGAGCAGCGAGTGGTCGCCGTCGTCGGGAACGATCACGTCGACGTAGAAGAACACGTCGGTTCGCAGGGTCAGAAAACTGGCTCCGTATATCAAGCCTTCTTCCGCCGACAGACGATCCGGCTGGATCCCGATACCCGTGCGGCGATCGAAGTCGAACAGTTCTTCCGGCTTGACGCGTTGATCTAACGTCACCGGTTCGCCGTGCAAGAACGCCCGAAGGCCTTCGGACGTCAAATAACCGCTGGCCGGTTCGGTCGGCCGGTTGCATCGCAACCAAAGCGGCCAAAGCCCGGGGAACGATTCGAGAGCCTGCCAGCCGGGCAACCGGTCGGGACTCAGCGGACTCAGACGGTGCAGCCGAGAATTGCCTTCCTGCGTCGTCGTCGCCTTTTCGGCATGCAATACGGTGGGGACAGGGACGAGCACTTCGATTTCATTTTCTTTGGAGATGGGGCGGGCGAGCCACGGTCCGCGGACCTTGACCGCTGCGATCCAGGGTGTTCCGCACGTTTCCTGCATGGCTTCACGGATCTCCGTGCCGCCACGAACAAGGTCCACAAATCGCGAGAAATCACAGCCGGCCGCGTTCAGCAAGGCGGTCCATACGGCTCCCGCCACCGTCTGGGGCATGGGCAGCGTGCTCTTGCCGTGCGTGGCTGCCCCGAAGGGCCGCCCATCGCGCAGGAATAGAACATCTAAGGGTTCCAGTTTCAAACCGATCGTCTTCGTCATTGGTCCCTCCCTCGCGCCAAGAAAGACGCGGTTTGGCAAAGCGTGATGAACTGAAGGAAGGCTTCCCCGTCAGTCAGTCGCGGCTGAGCAGGCTGGTGCTCCGTCGGGGGACGCATCGTTTTCGCACGGTAGTCGTCAAAGGCTGTGGCGAGTTGGTCTCCGGCGGATTTCGGGTCTTGGCCGCCGAATAATCCTCGCGTCCGCTGTTCGGCACGATTGACTTGCCGTTTGATTTCCGCTTGCATCGCGTCCACGCTGAGCCCTTGCAACGTTTCCGCTTCGGCTCGCAGATGATAGGCCCAGCGGTCGGACGCCTTGTTGTCGAAGGCTTCGATCCAATTCAGGACGGTGGGCACGAAATCCCAGGGGCAAAGCGCCGTGGCGTGCTCGCCGGAACGGCGGCAGACGTGGATCTGCAACGCGTTGCGGCCCGAGTTCTTCGCCTCCTTTTCGGCTCGGCGCGCCGCATCCAGTGCGAAGCGGAGATCCTCCTTGTAGTGAACCACCGCCAATCCGGCGCTGACCGTGGCGCGCTGGCCCATCAGCAGCCGCTCGCGCCCCGAGTGGGCATCGCGTGGCCAGTCGCTGCGGAACGTGTCGCTCAATTCTTTGGCAACAGCCAAGGCGGTGCTGGTTGGCAGCAGCGCCAGCACGTCGTCGCCGCCAGCGTAGATCAAGCTGCCCTTGTGCCGCTCGACGATCTCCGGGACGAAGTGCAGGGCAAAGTTGGCCAACGCTTCGCTGATCGCGGCGTGCAAGGCGGGGCCGACGGGACGCCGAACGTTCAAACCGACGTGGGCGGCCGGTATCTCTTCGTAATACTCTCTGAGTTTGGGATGCATGATCTCCCGGACTCGCGGCGATTTCTCTCCCCGCAGCCAGCGGCCCATGTCGTCGCCGTCCAACATCAACACGGCGTAGTACGCCGGCGGCGGTTGGTCACGGCGTTTCCTGACGATCGTAGTCCAGAGTTCTCTCGGGATTTCGGCTTCGCCTTGTCGATCCTCCTGATCCGGATGAGACCAATGCAGCCACTGGCCGCTCCAGACGCCGTGCTCTCGGCGCACTTGGTCAGGCTGAATCCCCGCGTTTTCCAGCCAAAGTCCGGCGGCCACGGTGGCCGTGTCGTCATGGCGCAGATCGTCGGTGTTCAAGCTCAAGGCGTCGCGGAAGTAACACGGACCGCAGAACCGCTTGACCAAAGCAACGGCACTGAAGCGTTCGCCGTCACGGACCCGCACGCCGCCTCGGGAGAAACCCGTTGCTCGCTCCCAGAACTCGCGAGATTCGTCCAGTCCTGCCGGTCCCATCTGCTCGTAACTACCCAACAGGCTGCACTTCGGGGGAAACTGTTCGCCTTCCGAGCGAATCGTGGTCGATGGCGGCACGTGCCGAATGGAGCGGTGGGCTTGCATCAGCCGGGCGGACAATTCGACTTTGGCCTGCCAGTTCCCCGCCGATTTCTGATCGTAACGTGGACGCTGATCGCGCGGAATGGCATCGGCCAGCGTGCGGACTGCCGCGGCATCGGGAAAGGCCGAGGCGAAATCCTCGTCGGCGGCTAACAACTTGGTAATCTTCGCTTCGCCGCAATCCCGCCAAGGCAGTACGGATGTGCGAATCTCGAAGTAGTGATCGATCTGCTCCGACCACCGTGCATCCCAGCCGGGATTCGAAGAGCCCCATTCCTGATGCAGCGCGTCGTGTACGGACCGGGCGATTTGCTGCCATGCTTCCAGTGCACGCTGGCGGCAGGCCAGCGCGATTTCCCGCGCGACATCGCCGTCTAAGCCGGATGGTACGATGGCCAGGAATCGATTGGGGATACAGGGTGCCGTACGCCGCTCGGAGGACGGAGCCGGAATCGCTTTTCCAAGGCCCCGCTTATCACGCAGCCAGAGGTCCAGCCATGGGAGTCCGCGCAACGCGGGATAGACCAGCGCCGTCGGACCGAATTGCTCGATGACGGGTAACATGCCTTCGAAAGTCAGCCGAGCCAGGATCATGCTGCCCGACCATAGATCGCGCAGGGAACGAGCGGCCGCAATAAAGGGCTGGACCGGTCCGAGCGAAAACGACAGGAATGCCGCATTGGACGAACTTCCCGCTTCGGCCGCCTTCAACGCCGCCGTCGTGTCAAGATGTTGCCAGAGGGTATGATCGGGTACCCGCGTGTCAGCCGGAAGACGCTCGAACGTATCGTGATGATCGATCGCGAGCTTTTCGGCAAGTCCACGCCACAGCACCAGGAACCGGCGTTCGGTGTCGTCGATCGATTGGACAAGTTGTTCGATCGTGCCCGCGATGTCGGACGGGCTCCACTCGGAGACGAACAGCCGCTTTTCAGCCCCGGACAGCGGATGCCACGTGACGAATTCGCACTCGTCCGCGGATACCTTCAATGTCTCCCAGTGTGGGGCGGGCAGCCGCTCGGCGATCGCGGCCAACGGATCGGAGGGGTCTTTCAATTCCGATTCCGACACATCGTCCCCGAGTGCAACACGCAAGTACTTGCGGGCTCGCGACTCGTGCCCGCGGATCTGCATCGCCTTGTCCGGCGGGTCGTGAAGATACGCGATCAGAACGTCGCGCCAATTTGTTGTCATGAGTGTCCTCCTGTCAAAGCTGTTGTCACTATCTGAATTACGTTGGTCCGATCGCGGAAATGACAAAGTACTCTCTGATTCGTGAAAAACGTCATGCTACGTGCTCCTCCAGCAGACCAGTCGTTCGCTTCCAGGATCCGGACTCTTGTCTGGGGTGCTGAGCGTGTCGTTCTTGACGTACATGCGCCAACTGCCCGCGAGCATGGATCGGTCGGCGATCAGCGTCATCCATTTGGTGCCCGGTGTCAGGTCTAGCACCAGCGTGTCCGGCGACTGACCTTGTGTGAACTGATGAATGGCCGCTGGAATTTCGTGTTCCAGCGTCTTGTCGTTGGCAAACGCGGCCGGGACGCAGTCACGCCCGTCCGCCTGCAACAAACGCCGGACCATCTCCATCCGGCCAGTCTGGTCGTGACTCGAATTCTCGCTTGGCGTATACAGCAACAGGCAACGTCGTACATCCAGTGCTTGTGCCGCCAACAGCACCAGTTCGGGGCTGCCGCTGACGATCGTGACCATCTGCGTGGGTTGACAATCTGGGTACTGCTCCAGTAGCTGCTGACGGCTACGATAAATGATCGTCGGCAGTAGATGGCTGACATAATACTCGACCGTTTTGGCGGCACCGCGAGGGAGATTGGCGTGATAGCGGACACAGCGTTTGAAGCCTTCCTGGTCGTTCACACTCAGCGGAGGCAGCGGCGGCGTTTGCAGACGTAAAGTCAGGTCGGCTAATGCTCGGCACGGGTCTTGTTCCGCCATCTGCAGGCGGCCGATCTGGATGCCGTGGGATATCTTGCGCGCTTCGTCGACTTGAGCCACAGGGACGAAGAATGTCCGGGCCTGATACTCCGACGCCAACGCCAGCTTTTCTGGTAGGTAGTCGATCGGTTGGATGCCGCCGGATGCGTCCCAGCTTCCCGAGGCCCAGACGTGGCGATCCGGGGTGCCCTGGTCGGCTGCGACCAGCAACCCGGCGGCTAGTGAGGCCCAGCCGGATCGGCAGCCTAAGGGCATGTCGCTCACGTCGGTACCTGCCCATGAGGCGGCCGGTTGCAAGCCCCAGCCCTTTTGCTTGATGTGGTCGTGTTCGGCAAAGGCGGCCAATACCTGTTCGGCCAGTTGCACCAAGCCGGTGGGCAAATGCGGGCTGTGCGGCTGGTTCTGGACCCACCGCAACGGCAACGCAAAGGCCGGACGCAACGCGGCCAGTCGCTCGGCAGCGCCGGCGGCAAAGATGACCCAACACGAACCGTGCGTCTCGGGTAGCTGGGGACGCTGCCGCCACGCTTGAGCTACCGGAACCTGGATCGAATCGTTTTCTGCCGCCAAACACAGGACTTCAGGGCTCAGGCACCAACGGGCCAGACCGCCCAACCGCAGCACGATGTCGGTGGCGATCGACGGTGACAAATCTTGTAGCGGCTGCCCCAGTAGACGGCGAAGTTCGTTCCAATCGAGCCGCTCAATCATCGGCTGGCCTGCCCTTTCATTGCTGCATGTTCGTGTCCGTGAATAACCACTCGATCTGCTCCGAGCCCACTTGCAGGAGCAACGGCTGGTCGGTCTCCAGCAACGGGGCCAGTGCGAAGGGGGCCTTGCCGGTTGGATCGATCGTGGAGCCCACACCGTGCAGCGTGACGGTCTGACCCGCCAGATCCGTGGCTCGCCGCTGACCCGCGTCCAGGAATTCCAACCACACCTGCTCGTCTGGCTGCGGGCGCGGCGAAATGGTCAAGCGGGCGGTCAGATCGCCGGCTGGCGATGACCATCGCCACCAGTACAGCCTTTCGTCCGGCTCGGCCTGGCCCGCTCGAGCCCAGGGACGTTGAAACATCTGCTTCCGCAACGCGGCAGCCACGGTCAGATAGGTCGCTGCTGCGGCGGCGACCTGCTGCTGCTGCCGACATCGATCCGCGAGTTGCCGGGCGTCGGTAGGGTCGAGTTGCGGGATACCAGCCAGCGCCAGTTCTTCTTCGGCGATCTTGATCGCACACAAGATATCGAGGTATTTCAGGGCCGTGACCGCCAGATCGTAATCGAACTGCGGCAAGTCCGGACGCAGGGCCATGCCCACGGCCTGGATATGCACGGCGGCGGGCAAGAAGAGTTCGGCGTTGGCTGCCAGCCAGTCCAGACAAGGCGTCAACTCGGACGCCAATTCGCGGTCGTCGATCCCGTGCCGCCCAGCGGCATACAACGCCAGCGTCGCGTCGTCCAGATCGGTCAACAGTTGTTCCGCCAGGGTGCTGCGTGCTTCGGCCAGCCCGGCGTCCTCGAAGGCTTGATCCAGACCGTTTGTCGCGATCTGCCACAGGTGCGGATTGGGGATCGTCAGGGCTTGTGATGCCAAATCCGCACCTCGCAGACCCAAGACTTCCTCGGCTCGCGTTAGCGTTTCCCTGGCATTCAGTTCCTCCAGCAACTCAGGGCGGACACGCCGCAGCTTGGCCCACAGGGCCAAGAGATCGTAGGCTTCGTCCGCCGTTTCGGGCCCGGTGTCCAACACCTCCTGAAGCCGGCTCAACCAGCAATCGACTTCGATGGCCGGATCGGGGGTGCCGTTTCGGGTGGCCGTCAATTCGGGAAAGATATAGGGGCTATCGTTCATGGCTCACTCGCTGGCCCGCTCGGTGGCAGGCAACGCTGGTTCGTTTCGTCCACAACGCTGTCGCAACAAGACCCAATGCTCGTACTTCAACTGGCTCAGGGGCGGCAGCACGTCTTTCAGCAAGGCGTAGTCGCCGCGGATCAGACGGCCGTGCAGATCACGGTGCCGGTGATGGCCCCGTTTGACAAACTGGACGGCGGGCTTAAATACTCGGTAATACAGCCGTTGGGCTGCCGACCAAGCGGCTTCGCGCTGCTGGCGCACGTGCCGATCGTGCTCGATCGCATCCCGGCTGCGCCGCCCACTACGGCCGGATCGCATGCCGCTTTCACGCGGCAGCACACGTGATGCTTCGGCTTGCTGACCGGCCCTTGTGTCATGACCGCTGCCTTGACCGGGAAGAAATGCCGTGACGACCGCTTGTTGTTCGATGATTGCCAGGATGCCACTGGTCCCCAGACAGACCGTCAGACGGCGGTTACCATGGTACCAGCCCAAGACCGATGAATCGTCGGTATCCCGTGTGACGGCCGCGTGGTACAGGTCGTACAGCGGCTGGGCGGTACCACACTGTGAGTCAGCGGACTGCTGGGCGTAGCTCCAACGCGCGTCCGCATCCTCGGGATCGCACATCTGCACGTACTGCGGTGCGACAAGCTGCCAGCCAAAACACTCGGGCGCGGTCAGCAGATGATCGCACAGGTGTCGGTGGGCCGATTCCCAGTCGACGAAAAACCGGGCCGATTCGTCCGGTCGAGCCGGATCGGTGACGGTGCCCAATCGCAGGGGTTCCGTCTGCTGAGTTGTGTTGTTCATGACGAGTCTCCGCGTTGATAGTCGGGCAACAGTCGGCAGAAGCATTGTTCCCACACCGCGGGATTCTGCACCTCGTGACGCGCCCGCTCCTTGGCGCGATGCACCCAATGGTTCCACAGATCGGGTGTCAGTTGCGTCGCGGCAGGCAACAGCGGCTCGACCGTCCGGCAGATCAATTGGGCGTCGATCTTGACCGCCGGGTTGCCAAGGCCCATGCTGACGGCCTGCCACAGCGTCGCCAGCGGCGGCCAATCGGATTTCAGGCGTGCCTGTTGTTCGTCGGGACTCCATGGCAACAACCATTCCACATGCGCGGACAACTCGGATCGCCAGGCTCGATCCTGGCTGAGCGGATCCTGAGTGAAATGCCGCGCGGCAGCCAGACGCAGTTGGAGCAGCAGCACGGCGAAATAATCTACGGCGCGGGATCGAGGCCAGGCGATTCGGTTCAGCACGCTGCGAAGCTGGCGACATCGAGCCTCCGCGGCCTCGCTTCCCTCCTGGGCATCGTCGATCGTCGCCGAGTGCAGGGCGAGACATTTCTCCTGCCCGCCGACGGCCGGTTGCACCGGGTTTCGTTCTTGTTTTCGCCAAACGTCGATGGCGTGATGTTGGAGGACCGTTCGGCACCAGTTTTCGAAATCGCCACGTTCCGGCTGGAATTGCTGGATCCGCGCCCAGATAATCGCTGCCGATTCGGCAGCCAAATCGTCGAACGGATGGCCGCGGAATCGCGAGGCGATTTGACGGCCGATCCTCTGGATCACCGGGAAAAGTTGTTCCCATGCGCGGTCCCTCACCTCCTGCGGTTGCCCCGAGTCGGCAGCCAGACAGGCCCAAGCGTTGCGGTCGGATGGCAATTCGTGCTGTGCATCAAGCGGCATGGCTTAGGCTCCGAGACAAGGAGTCGCTCAGCCGGGAATCGAACAGCGATTCCCTGAATGATGCCTACTCTAGCCGACAACAAGGCGGAGTGCTACTCGACAGAGCTAAACTTTTTACGACGGCACCCTCACCGAAATGACAGATCCACACGCATCACAGCATTTTGGCTTTGGAAAAACATGTCACCACGGAGATCACCGCCATCGCAACGACGAAGACCGGCAGCAGGCTGCCAGTCAGCAGCAACCACACACCGGCCACGCAAAAAGCCGGCCACAACACGGATGCAAACAGACGTTCCATGACAAATCCTCCATTTCTCCAGACATGAGCCCCGTCAACAATCGGGGAACACTGTGATAACGCTACAGCGAGGGCACAAATGACAAAACGTCTCGTGCCCGTGGCGCTCGCATCTCCAACGCAGCATCCGTAACTGGCCTCTATCCACCAAAGGATTC
>REEF01000779.1 GCA_007695205.1 Planctomycetaceae bacterium | reverse complement strand
TTTTTCACCAGTATTAGGCGAGTGATCTGGATCGCTTGCGAAGCTTTCCTCATTATAACCCAAAAACTCGAACATTTCCAGTTTTGCAACTGTCGGATCCGTCAACGGGCACAGGCTGACAGCCAGGGAACTTAGCGCGTTGAGCCTCGTCCAAATATGGGGTTGTCTTGCACTTTCGGAGCGGTCATCGCCGATCGTGTCGATCAAAAGGCCGCCCTTTGAACTTAACGATTTTGCCGATCGTATCAGGCGCATCGCCCGGATCGCCGCTCATCGAACACGGAAATGATGGATGATTCTGGTTGATTCGTGCGATCAGTAAAGATGCGTCATTTGGTAATTTGGGAGCAAATAGGCAAAACAGGGATCTTAGCACTGACGGAAGCCATGATACTTAACAAACTGACCGCGCGTGCGAAACGCTTCATCTCTCGAACCCGTCGATCCATGCGAGGCCGCGATCGCGGACGTCGCGCCCACATGATCTTTGAATCGCTGGAGAATCGGAGCCTGCTGGCCGGGGATCTTCTTCAGGCTTTGGCCCTGAGCGATTTTGATTCTCCTGCGGGACCCGCCGAGCAGTTGACGTTCCAGGCGTCGACGGGGCCTGTCTCTACGGTATCGATGGGCGAAGCAACTTGGTCGGGGGCCGAGGGAGAATGGGGACCAGAGGGGGAAGACGCTCCGGATCTGGTGGCTTTTGCCAAAGCGTTAACCGACGCCGGGGTCAAAATGTACAGTGCGGCGTGGTGTACGTTCTGCACGATGCAAAAGCAGCTATTTCAGGATGGCGGCTCGTACCTGCCGTTTATCGAGGTCACCAATCCGGACCGGACGCTCAATGAGATCGGCAGCGAGAACAACATCACGAGTTTTCCGACGTGGGAGTTTCCCGATCAAACTCGCGAGGCGGGTCTGCTGAATCTGCAGACGATTTCCGAGCGCAGCGGGGTGCCGATCCCCACGTCCAGCACTCCCTATTTGAAGCCGATCGAGGACCAAACGCTGCTCGCCACGTCGCCGCTGCACATCGCTTTGGACGGTTACGATCCCAAAGGCGGGCCCTTGACGTACACGGTCAGCAGCGATAACGATCAGGTCGAAGCGACGTTGCTGCAGGGGAACCGCAGCATGCGGATCGAGGTCGCCGAATACGGGGACATGGTGTTCCAATTATTCGAACAGCGGGCGCCCCGACCGGCAGGCCGTGTGATCGAGTTGGCCGAGTCGAACTTTTACGATAACATCCTTTTCCATCGGGTGATCGACGGATTTGTCATTCAAGGTGGCGACCCGACCGGTACCGGCTCGGGCGGCTCGACATTGGGCACGTTCGATGACCAGTACCACGTCGATCTGCAACACAACCGGGCCGGACTCTTGTCCTTCGCCAAATCTTCCGACGACACCAACGATTCGCAGTTCTTCGTCACGCTGGCTCCGACTCGTCACCTGGACTTCAATCATTCGATCTTTGGCATCCTGGTCGAAGGTAGGGATGTTTTGCAGGCGATCGGCAGCACGGCAACCGGTAATGGGGATCGCCCGGTTTACGACATCCGAATGAATACGATCGAGATTTTTGAGGACACCGAGAATGCGGTGATGATGCTGAAGGCGGATCCCGAAGCGATCGGTCAACAGGCGAACATCACGGTCACGGTTGACGATGGATTGGGCAATCAGACACAACAGGATTTCGTGGTGACGGTGGCCGAGGATCCGTTTAACAGCGGCCCCTTCTTGGAAGATTTGCCCGATTTCGAGACCACGGTGGGAACTCCTCTCCAGATCCAGTTGTCGGCCATCGACGTGGAAGGCGACCCCGTCTTCTTCGATGCAGCGGCGGCTGGCAGTGTCGATTCGACGGTCGAGGTGAACAGCGAGACGGGGCTGGTGACGGTCACACCGCCTGCCGGCTACATCGGTCCGATGGAGATCTTGGTTGGGGTGCAAGCCCTGACCGGTTCCGATCGGTCTGATCCATGGGACACGCAGATCGTCAATATCAACGTCGTGGGCGAACAGTTGGAATTGGCATTGGAGCTGCTACCCGAATCCGACTCGAATATCGTTGGCGATAACGTGACCAACATCACGGAGCTGACGTTCCGAGTCAGCAACACCATCGTCGGTGGCCAGGTGCAAATCCTGTACGATAATGCGGTGATCGGACAGGGCACGGCGACGGGAACCAGCATCGACATCACCACCGACAACCTGGCTACGTTGGGCGATGGAGAGTACTCGCTGATAGCCGTACAGACGGTAGACGGCGTTGCCGGTGATCCCTCGAACGTATTGACGGTCACCCTGGATACCACGCCGCCGGTGCCTTTGACTTCCACGCCACCCACCACGGCGACCAACGGAATCGAGCTGGTCTACGACGCACAGCATCCGGAAGAGGGGACGCCGGGCTTTGAATACTCGCTGGTCGATCCCCCGCAAGGGGCCACGATCGACTCGACGACGGGAGTGCTGCGCTGGACGCCATCGATCGGTCAAGGCGGCTTGAATACCTTCCAGATCCTCGTGATGGATCTGGCAGGCAACACGCAGACCCAGGATCTGGCGATCGATGTAACCGTCGAACAACAACTGGTGACGATCGAGTTGGTCGTGGTCGATCAGCAGGAGAATCCCGTCTCGACCCTCGCGGCGGGTGAAGAGTTCTGGGTCATGGCTTATGTCGAGGACATGCGCGTGCCCGCCGAGGGCGTCTTCGCTGCTTATGTGGATGTGCGATATGATCCGACACTGGTCACCAACCTGGCCACCTCGCTGTCGGACGTGGTGTTCGGTGACTTGTATCAGAACGGAGTCTCCGGGATCTTCACTACCCCGGGCCTGTTGGACGAAATCGGCGCGTTTGGGCCGATGTCGCCTGTCGGCGGCGGAAAGAAGATGTTGTTCGCCGTACCCTTCCGAGCCGAAGAGGGGGGCCAGACAACGTTCGTGCTGGAGCCGTCCGATTCAGTAGGCCGCGAGGTTCTGGCGTTCGGGCGGAATGAGCCGGTGCCATGGAACGCGATCACCTTTGTCGATGCCCCGCTGAACGTCGAGTCCGGGCTGATGGCGGTCGACGATCTATTCAACGTAGACGAAGACAGCATCAATTTTCCCTTGGATGTCCTTCAGAACGATGAAAACGAGACCGGCTTGCCGGTGGAGATCATCCAGGTGGGATTGACCAGCGAAGGAGGCACCGCGACGATCTCGGCGGACGGACAGCAAATCCTGTACACGCCGCTGCCGAATTTCTTTGGCGAAGAAACCTTCACCTACACGATCGCTGCCGGCGATTTGACCAGCACGGCCAGCGTGACGGTTCAGGTGGCACCGGTCAACGATCCGCCCACGGCTGTCGACGACGAATTCTCGGTAGGATTGAACAGCGCGAACAATTTCCTGGACGTGTTGGCCAACGATCACTTCGACCCCGACGTGGACGAGGTGTTGCGAATCGTCAGCGTCGGTTCGACCAGCCACGGCGGTACGGTGGTGATCGCCCCCAACGGGACTCATCTGCTGTACACGCCCGCGACCGGGTTCTCCGGCGTAGAAACATTCACCTATACCATCCGCGATCGAGCGGTCACCGATCCCACCGGCCTGGAAGACACTGCCACGGTGCGGATCAGTGTCGATACCGCTCCCCGACCGACGGCGGTCAATGACACCGCGACGGTCGACGAGGATTCCGTCGATAACGCGATCTTCGTGTTGGAAAACGACTCGCCAGCCGAACCGGGGGCAGCGCTGACCGTGGTCGCAGTCTCCGACTCGAAATTCGGCGGCACGGTCACCATCGCTTCGGATGGGACGCACGTGCTGTACACGCCTTTCCCCGATTTCTTCGGCGAGGACACCTTCACGTACACGGTCGAAGAAGAAGACGGCGGCCGCGCCACGGCCTCGGTGACCGTCACCGTGCTGAACGTCAACGACCCGCCAACCGCCAACGACGATATCTATCAGGTCAGCAAGGGCGCCGGAACCAGAACCCTGAATGTCCTGGAAAACGATACCATCTTCCCGGATGTCGATGAAGTCCTGACCATCATCGCCGTAACGCAGGGATCCCAAGGCGGCACGGTCGAAATCGCTGCGGACGGACAGAGCATCCTGTACACCCAATCGGATGACCCCAATCTGCCCGATACCTATACCGAAACGTTCACGTACACGATCGACGACGGTTCCGGCGCTGATAACTCGACCGACACAGCCACCGTTACCATCAACATCCGCCCGTTTACGACGCGTGATCTGGGTGGGACCGTGACCTACGCCCAATGGCAAACGGGCATCGGTGGTGCAACGCTCCGTCTGACCGGGATGGACCAGTTCAACGGCGAAGTGACGCTGCACAGCTATTCGGCGGCCAACGGACGATATCTGTTCGACGATCTCGCACCAGGCAGCTATCAGATCGAAATGCAGTCGGTCCCATTCTTGTTAAACTCAGATAACGTGTTGACCGTCGATTCGTCGGATGAAGACGGCGACAATCTGAATTTGAACTTCGACTCCGCGACACGCGACCCGGCCTCGATCAGCATCGCCGATTTCCTGGCTCGGGCACCGGGTCAATCGTCGCTGTCCCCCTCCAACTCGGTGCTGGTCGCTGCAGAAACGGGAAACCATCAGCACTGGTACGCTTACGAGGCTGGTTGGCAAGATTTCACAGACCTGGAAGTCGAACTGTCTGACGATGCCAAAACGCTAACCATCAGAACCGTCGCCAATAACGGCCAGCATTATCAGGGAACCGTGATGCTGGACGAAGTAACGTACGTCAAGCATCTGGCCAATTCGGGCGATTCGCACCTGCTGCGAATCGATGCCGGTCCCGAACAAATGGGACTGCAACCGGTCGGTACGGTCCCGGTCGTGACCGTGACGCCGCTGACCACCACCAGCGCCACGCCCGAGATCACCGGCACGGTCAGCAACGGGACGCTGGAAGTAACCGTTTCCGATCAAACCTACGCGGCCGGAGACGGTGATCTGCAAGTCACTGGCACCGATTGGATCCTGCAGATTCCGCCAAGCGATGCCCTGCAGGTGGGGACGTATACCGTAAACGCCATGGCCACGGACGCCGAGGGCAATGTCGGGATGGCGGGAACTACCAACCAATTGGTGATTTTGGCGGAAGAATCTGGAGCCGAAGGCGAGGCCATGGATTGGGTCTGGTCCGATGACGATTTCCTGGACCAGATCCAAGATGCTTCGCTGCCGGAATCCAATCCGTCCGACGATGGCTACGCCCAAGCGGTCGATCTGCTGTTGGCCTTGGATGCTGCTGCCTGACGCGACCGGGGGTGAAAGGGGCCACGAGCCAGGAATCGAAAGCCGTTCGGAGAAGTCCCCGGGCGGCTGACGACGGCGCGATCAGTCGTTGTCCTTCAAATACCCCACACTCGATTGGAAGTACTTGCCGCGACGAACGGTCTGTTGGCTCTCGGAGTGTTGCTGTCGAGCCGCTAGGTCGTTCAACTTGGCGATCGTGAATCGACACTTCAGAGTTTCAATACGAAAGCGAATGTAATCGGCTTGTTCTTCTGGCAAAATCCCCAATAGATAGCCACCCAATTCATCTTGTGATGGCACACCGATTTGGTGGCGTCGCCATATGGAACTCAAGCTATGATTGCCACGGTCGTTGCGTGCGTTGATCCGCGACAGATGCTCCAGCAGCCGCGGATCCTGCCGCAGCGCCTGCTCGATCTGTGCCATCCGCTCGACGTCCAACGCTTCGTCCAGGTAGGCTTCGAGTTCGTTTTGAGTAAACTTGACTTCGGTCATGCACTCGATTCTAACGGTCCCCGGCGAGCCGGGAAAGAGGATGGTCGCCGAGCGGTTTTGTCGCGGCATAAGCACCCGGCCCGGAGTTTCTGGTCCATGAAGATGGCGTTGCACGCGTGAGGGCAACGGGGTCGGGAGTCGTTTTCGGCCGACGTTTAACCATATAAAAAGCGGATTATCCGAAAGCGACTCCCGACCCCTTCCACCGATTCCACCAAAAGTTACCTGGCCGCGTGCTGATCGCCCGCCTTTACGGACACATGGACAATGAAAACAGATTTTCAACGTGGTACACTCTGGACTCGCGTGGTGGAAACTCAGCAGCGTGCGATCGACCAGGCAGCTCTGCGACCGATTCCCACCTCGTTCGAAATCCTTCAGGACGGACAGGTTTCCTTTCTGATTCGTGTGGTCCAGCATCTGGCGGATAAACCATGGGGATCGCCCGGCACGGTGCTCCAGACGCCGCATGGCAATCCGTTTCTGCCGTACGATCCGGCATTGTTCGTCGCCGACGCCGGGGCTCGGCACGTATGTTTGTTGAACAAATTCAATGTCGTCGACCATCATCTGCTGATCGTCACGCGGGATTTCGTTCACCAGGACGGCGCGTTGCATCCTGAGGATTTTTCCGCCTGGTGGCATTGTCTGGTCGAATACGAAAGCCTGGGCTTCTACAACGGAGGGGTTCGAGCGGGCGCGAGTCAACCCCATCGCCATCTTCAGTTGATCCCTTTACCTCTGCACGATTTGGGACCACCGGTACCCATCGAACCGATTCTGGATCTTGATTGCCCTCGCCCACGCTTTTCGGCGAGCGACGATCGAGTGCCCTTCGACCATGCGTTAGTCCGCGTTCCGTCGGGGGACGATGGTGGCTCGCAACAGATGGGCAACAACCTGCACCGGCTTTATGGCGAACTACTCGATCTGACCGGAATTGCGGCAACTCGACAGCCGGACGGACGTCTGGGCGGCGCGTACAACCTACTGTTGACTCGTCAATGGATGCTGCTGGTACCAAGACGTGTCGAGCATTTTGCAGGAATCTCGTTGAATGCCATGGCGTTCGCCGGCACCTTCCTGGCTCGCGACGACGAGCAACGGGAAAGGCTCCGTCGTCAGGGCCCGATGGCGGCGCTGTCCTTTGTCGCCGGAAGATCCTGAATTACCCGAATTCTTATGTATTCTTTTGTATTCTTTCTATCTCGCCTCGGCCAAATGAAGTACATTATCGGATCGAAATGATTTGATGATCGACGCATTCGTCCAGCAGACACGAGAGGTTTGGCAACGATGGAATCGTTCTACGTGGCTATCGATATTGGGGCAGGACTGGGAGTCAAGATAGGGGTCTTTACCGAGCCTTTCACACAGATCGGTTTTGGCCTTCTCCGTCGAGATCGTTCCGAGGAGGATTACTCACAGTTTGTGTCCGGGTTATTGCAAACGATCGAATCCGTCACCAAAGAAGTGGGAAAAACGATCAAGGATGTTCGCGGGATCGGCATCTCGTCCCCGGGGCTGTTTAATTCCGACGGCAGTTATCTGCTGCCGGCCAATCTGGAATACCTGACGGGGCATAATCTGAAACAAGATCTTTCCGATACGACGGGACTGCCCGTTGCTATCGAAAACGATGCGAACGTCGGTGGGATGGCGGAATGGTCGGTGCTCCGCACGGATTTGCTGTATTGGGTTTTTGGTGGCGGGTGGGGAGGATCGTGGATCGACTCGTCGGGAAAGGTGCAATTTCCCTCGGTGAATTGGGATCGTGATGACCGTTCGCTGCATTACACGAATGAACCCGGTTTTGCGATCCCGCTGGACAAGTTCTCGTTGCGCACCGTATTCTACCAGCACGGCGCTTCGTTCGATCGATTCCAGCAAATTGTCGTCGAGGATCTGGGGCTTTCGGACGCACATCTGACGGGTCCCCACGGCGATCCGGATTCGATCCGGGCCGAGGTGCTGTTATCGGGACTCGGGCGCTGTCGCTTGTTTCGCACGATGGTGGGAAACGATGACTTCTACGAACGGTTTCTCGACATTCACGAAACGGACCAAATGTCGGACCCCTCGGTGGCTGGCGAGTATATCAGTAAACTGAGCATGATGCGAGTCGAAGCGGCGATCAATACAGACCGTCTGTTCGGACGGATCCTGGCCCAGGCGACTCAGACCATGTTTCGCCAAGCCATCCCCCATGGGCTTCGCAATGGACTGCCGATCTGCTTGGGTGGGAAACCTTCCTACGCCCTGCCTTACTTTGGCCCGTCCGCCCAGCGCCGAATGGGAGCTTTGGGGGTAATGAGCTATCTGCGACCATCGGCGATCGACGAACGAGGCCTGAATGCCAATCTGGTCGGCGCTGCGGTGCTCGCGGAGAAAGCGGCCGACGAAGCCTGATCCGACCCCGGTGGCCATGGCGCCCAGTCCAGCGCTCACGAGTCCGGTGCCGCTTGCCCTTGTGATCGACCCCATAAAAAAAAGGACAGGCATAATATT
>REEF01000284.1 GCA_007695205.1 Planctomycetaceae bacterium | reverse complement strand
TGCACCTCGTCGAATTCGGTCAGTAAACATTCAAGCCTAGTATATTTCTGCGCAAAACCCTGTGTCAACCAAGTAATTTCAAGATAGGAAAAATAAGAGGCCTGCAATACCCTTTCGTCCCGCAAAATCCACCACTACAGAGTTTGTTTTTAACGTCAAAGGTGGATTTCCCCGGTCGATGGCACTTATGTCGACGATCCGATGACCGCCTTGATCTATTATCGTTCAGACAGGGAAGCCTTATTCCGGGCTTTTCGCTGCTTGCGTCGACGAATCGCGTCGGCGGTACCTACAATCGACACAGCAAAGCAGAACGTCAGGCAAAAGCCCGCAGGAATGTCGCCCCACCATGCATACCAGTTCGTCCAGGGGACCGATCGAGCGCGAGTGAAAAGCACCGCTCGATCTTGCCTTGGCCCCAGTTGGTCGATGCGACCGTCCTGACCGATACTGGCGGACAAGCCTGTATTGGCTGCAACCAAAAAGGGGAGTCGGTTTTCGATGGCCCGAAAAACACCGCAGGCCAAGTGATGGTCCAGCACGCTGGAGCCCCAGAACCAGCCGTCGTTGGTGACGTTCACCAGCAGATCGGGCGAGTTTCCCTGGCGGCGCAGTGCGGCGACTTGGTGTCGGATCAGATGCGGCACGGTGCTCTCGAAACAAATGCTGGGCGCGATGGTGGCTTGGGGAGTCACGAAAGGCACCGGTCGGTCGCCCGGTGTGAAACCCGTGGTGATGGGCGTGATTTGATACAGCCAGGGGATCAAACGGCCGAAGGGGATGTATTCGCCGAACATGACCAGATGCATCTTGAAGTATCGAGCGGCCACGTTGCCCTGGGGATCGATCAACAGCGTCGAATTGAATCGTTCGACATCGCCGGCGGCAAACCGTTGAGAATCGGTTCCTGCGATCAACCAGATACCATCGGACGAAGCCGCCGGGGGTCGGGCCAGTGCGTTCAGGCTGGTCGCCACATCGCGGTTCTTTTCGTCTACGGCCGCCTGCCAAGCCTGGACGGTATTGCGGAATTGGTCGTCGGTCATCGACGCATCCGGAGGAGCGATCAACGGCGGCTCGGCCAACAGTTCGCCCAGCGTGCCGCTGTAGACGGATTCGGGCCAGACGATCAGATCCAGATCCGGTCGCTGCAACACGGCTTCGCGACTGAGCTGCAGGTAGCTGGCAAAAATCTCCCGTTCGCGCTGTGGATCGAACTGGAAGATGGTGTCGAAAGAGTCCTGGATCAAGGCGGCATTCACCTGGACGACCTGCTGAAGGTCGGCTTCCGAGCGGGTGTCGACCTTGCGAAGCGTGATTTGTCCGTAAGCGACGCAGGCCAACACCAGCGCGGCTGCGGCTGCCAAGGGCCAAGAACGGCCGACAACCCCGGCGGCCGTCGAGGGATGCTGCCAGCCTTGATACGTGCGAGCCACAGCGGCGGCGACAAACATGATCAGAAAGCTGACCGCGTAAGCTCCGGCAATGTCCGCGATCTGGATCAACGTGACTTGCCGGTACAAAACATGCCCCAGCAACGCCAGGGAGAAACCGGTCAGCGCGTGACCGCGCACCAGTTCCAAACCGGTCCAAACGATCGGCGCGGCCCAGACGATCGAGATCCCCAGACGATGCACGGCCACACGGGTCAGGCCGACGAACAGTATCAAGTAGACGGCCAGATAGCCGGACAGACTGATCCAGCCCAGATACAGGGCCGGATGAGCCAACCGGATGCCTTGCATCAATGCCGCCCAATGGATCAAACCGGCCAGCCAGATCGCCAGATAAGGGCGTTTGCCCGGCAGTACCGGCAACTGGATCAGACGCAACCAGCCCATCGGTGCGATCCAGACCAAAGGCCACCAACCCCATGGCGGAAACGCCGCCCACAGCAAGAAGCCGCTGAGCAACGCTGGAATCAGCGGACCGCGCCGGGAAAACCATCCTGACGGGTGATCCGTCGCGCGATCTTGGGCGTCTTCCATCGAGTTACTTGTTCGAGCAGACGCCGCCATACTCTGCGAGCGTCTTCGTCGGTGGCATGTCGGCTGTTTCACACCAGGGATCCATTCGCATAGTCATATGTCTCGTAATACTCGGCCCACCGCCGCCGGATCTGCTCGCGGATCTCCGGTTCCAGTTCTTCGTGACGGTTGGGTTGGTAACCCTTGCGCTGCTGCAACAGCGATTCCAGTTCGGGACGCATCGCTTCGAAATCCCCGAGATCCAACTGCCGATACATCGCAGCGATCTCGCCCATCGGATCGCGCACCAGATCCTCGTATTTGACGTCGTACAGATGGCCCTCGGGAATCGAATCCCGCTGCCGCATAAAACCACCGTACATCCGTTCGAAACACTCGAAAATGTACTCGTCCAACCCAACGCACTGCGGTATCTGCAACGCCTGGACCTTCCACAGCGTTTTCCATAACCGGCGGCTCGAGGCGAATAGATCCTCCGGATGCCGAGAGATGTGAATGAATTTCGCCCCCGGAAACAGACGCGACAGCACTTCGACTCGACCCGTGTGCGGCGGACTCTTCAAAACCAGACGCTTGCCGTGAGCCAACGTCAACGCCTTGGCGAAAGCCAGCATGTCGTGCTTCCAGCGAGCCAAGACGTGGTCCTCCACGCCTTGCATGTCCAGCAGTTCCATGTGTCTGGGCGGGTCGTTGGGAAAGGCGATTTTCAAATACGGACTGGGACAGCCCATATTGACCAGGGCAAATTCGTCCTCCTGCGGATAATCGAAGCCGGCGCTCATGTTGTCCATCGGCCGCTTCTTGGGCAACAGACATCCCACCACTTTCGGGACGATCCACTCGCTGACTAAAAAGTGACTGGGAGCAAAGCACTCGTAGGTGGTCGGATACGCGAAGTGCGGATCGCGTACCAGTAACTCGTGCAACATGGTCGTGCCGCTACGCCAATGCCCGATGATGAACACCGGCGGCGGATCGACCTGGATTTGGTCCAACCGTTTCGCATATCGCCATCGCTGGAACAGATGCAAAGTCGAATTGAATAGGGTACAACCGCTGATCATGAAGGCCATCGGGACACGCAACGGGTGGACGCGGAACCGATATTGGACCAGCATCCGTACCCAATCGCTGATGAGCATGCCGTGCCAAAAGCGGGGCGACCAGAATGGATAGCTATGATGGGTTAACTTTCGAGACTCGGATTTGCTCGATTTGGTGAGATTCGACATCATGCCTCTTGTATACTTCGGCGGTTCTTTGTTGCTTGCTGCGCGACCGGACGGAAGCCAAGCGGTTTCCGCCATCCTACTATTGATTCTAACGGTCCAGCCGGAACATGCCGATAGCAATCCAGGACATCCCTCATGGTAACTCGACAAAAGGCTAGTGACACACCAGTAAGGGTTGTTTCTGTCTTCCTGGTCGCGTTGGCTGTCTACGGGACGTTTTTTTTTCGAGCGGTTCCGGATCGAGCCCAGGCTTTGCTGATAGCCGTGATCCCCGATCAGATCCTGCTGGCTTGGATCGATGGGGACTTGGGGAATATCGGTTTGCTGGACCGGATGTTCGTCGCGTTGTTCGCCGGCTTGATCCTGCTGTTGGCTTGGGGAATCGGAAGACAAACGCTCCGGCTGACGTTGCACGGGGTGCCTCTCTCACGGCTGGAAGACATCGTCTTTTCCATCGCCATGGGGCTCAGCGAACTGTCGCTTGTCACCCTGCTGATCGGACTGGCCGGCGGCTACCACCATTGGGCCTGGCTTTTCGTGTCTCTCGTGGGAATCGTGGTCGCGAAAGAAGGGGGTTATCGCATCCTGGCACGACGAGGTACCAGCCGCGTGTGTCACGGGGAAGTTGCCGAGCATCTTACGGACACAGCGACGGAAGATAGCCGTTGCGACGTCGGCGATTCACCGGACCACGGCTGGGTTCTGTGGATCCTGGCCGCCCCGTTTCTCGTGCTGATCCTACTGGGCGGGATGATGCCGCCTTGGGAATTCGACGTCCGCGAATACCACTTGCAAGTTCCCAAAGAGTGGTATCAAGCGGGAGGCGTCCATTTTTTGCCTCACAACGTCTACGGCAACATGCCGTTGGGTGCGGAGATGCATGTGGTTTTGGGGATGATACTGACGGCCACTTGGGCGGATTGGTGGTGGGGCGCTCTGGTCGGCAAGACGGTCATGGCCAGCTTTGCGCCGCTGACCGCGTTGGGGCTGTTTGCCGTGCTTCGCCGCTACGTCTCGAAGTTGGCCGCAGGTGCCGCAGCGGTCGTGTACCTGTCGACCCCCTGGGTGATGTATGTGTCGATCACGGGGCTGAACGAAGGGGCCGTCGGGTGTTACGCGCTGATGGCCGTGGCCGCCATGTTGATCTGGCAGGATCGAATACGTTCAGACAAGCCGCGTTCCGGCACGGGGGTTTTGTTCCTGGCCGGTTTGTTCGCCGGTTCGGCAGCCGCCTGCAAGTACCCAGCGCTGTTGTTCGTCGTCGTTCCTCTGGCGGTTTGGGCTGTGATGGCGTGGAAGTCACCGATTCTTGCTCGCTGGGATGTGCGGCTGAAGTCCGTCAGCGTTTTTCTCTTGGCGGCGCTGGTGACGACCGGCCCATGGTACGCCAAGAACCTGGTGTTTACGGGAAACCCTGTCTACCCCTTGGTCTTTGGCGGCGCGACCCGGACGCCCGAATTGATGGAGCGTTGGAATCGAGCTCATCAGGTGCCCCGGGATCATCAGGGCCGACGTTACTCCGCATCGCAAGCGGCCGATTCGATCGCCTTGTTGGCTTGGCGAAGTCCTTGGATCAGCCCGTTGGTTTTGCCGCTGGCCGTATTGGCTTGGCTCAACCGGCGGCATCGGCGACGGGTCATCCAGCTTTCGCTGCTGATCGTCTGGGTCTTGCTGGTCTGGTGGCTGGCGACGCATCGGGTGGATCGGTTTCTCGTGCCGATCCTGCCTTGGGCCGTGTGCCTGGTGGGCATTGGATTCGCCTGGTCCTGCGATCGGTTATGGCGCCGCGTGGCATGGACGGTGCTGATCGTTGGCGTGACCTTTCATCTTCTCTATTTCGTCGCCAGCGGCCATTACGATCGCCGGTTGCTGGTATCGCTGGAGACGTTGCGATGGGACGAGCCGGCCGAGCCCGATGATCCGTCACGGGTGTCCCTAGTGCATCGTTACATGAATCGGACCGTGCCCGACGGTAAACGCGTGCTGCTGGTCGGCGATGCTCAGCCCTTCGACCTGGAAGTCCCCGCCGTGTATTCCACGTGCTTTGATCCTTGCAATTTCGAGCTCTGGATGCGGGACCGCACGGCGGAGCAGCGGCGTGCCGAGTTGTTGCGGCAGAGGATTTCGCATGTCTATTTCGACTGGGGCGAGATCGCCCGTTATCGCAGCCCGGGGAACTATGGCTTCAGCGACTGGGTGACTCGCGATCTGGTCTGGAACGAACTGGTACACCAACAAGGCCTGCTCCGTTTGGTTCCCTTGGAAATGGATCCGGCGCGAGGCGAATTGTTCGAGGTGGTTGCGGGGGAAAGCGAGGATTCGGCGGGATGAACATTCTGGTCTTCAATTCGGGCAGTTCGTCGATCAAGTACCGTCTGTTCGACATGAGCCGCGTTTCGGTGATCGCGTCCGGTGTCCTGCAGCGGATCGGGGAAAGCGACGCGAGCCTGGTTCACAAATCAGTGTTGGCCGATGGCAGCCACCAGAGCATCACCCGGAGCCAACAGATTTCCGATCATCGCCAAGGCATGCAGCAGATCAACGCTGTCTTGCAGCAAACCAGCTTACGACGGGACTCCCCACCGCTACGAGGGATCGGGCACCGGATGGCTCACGGCGGCTCGATGTTCCATCATCCAACGCGGATCGACGCGAGCGTGCTGGACGCCATCCGGCAACTGGGCGACCTGGCACCGTTGCACAATCCGGCGTCGGTGGCCGGCATCGAACAGGCGCTGGCTGCTTTCCCGGGGGTAGCTCAGGTGGTTGTTTTCGATACGGCCTTTCATCAGACCCTGCCGCCACATGCCTATCGCTACGCCGTGCCTCGCGATTTCGCTCATCGTCTGCATGTCCGGCGTTACGGTTTTCACGGCACGTCGTACCAATATGTGACTCGACAAGCCGCGCGCCGCTTGGGCCGATCGTCCACCTCGTTGAATCTGATCGCCTTGCATCTGGGCAACGGCAGCAGCGCCGCGGCGATTCGTGGCGGGATCAGCGTCGACACTTCCATGGGCATGACACCGATGGCCGGGCTGGTGATGGGCACGCGTTGCGGCGATCTCGATCCGGCCGTCGTCTTTCATCTGCTGCGTCACACAGACCTGACGCCCGACCGATTGGAAGCGATCTTGAACCGAGACAGTGGGTTACTGGGCCTTTGCGGTCACAACGACATGCGCGAAATCTTGGAGTTGGCTGCTGCGGGCGACGACGACGCGCAGCAAGCGTTCGAGGTATACGTCTACGCGATCAAAAAGTACATCGGTGCCTATTACGCCGTGCTGGGACGAGTCGACGCGGTACTCTTTACCGGCGGTATCGGTGAAAACTCGGCCCCGATCCGCTGGCGAGTTTGCCAAGGCTTGCAGGGATTGGGCATCGTTTTGGATCCCGACCGCAACGATGCCTGTCCCCCGACGGGCGGGAGCGTTCACGCGGCGAACAGCCCTGTTGCTGTGCTGGTGGAACCGACCGACGAACAATTAGAGATCGCGGAACAAACGCTGCAGACAATCCAAGGGAGCGATGCATCGTTCACACCACCGTGAAACGGTCGGCCTTGCGGTGATTCGGGAACGGAAGGCCGCTGCAAGAGACGAACCGAAACGTTGAACGAAGCCAGGAAGTCACTCAATCCGGTACAGATGCTGTTGGGTGCGGACGAGGATCGATTGATCGATCACCGCAAACGATGCCAGTGTCCGCTCGCCGAGATCGTTCCTGGCCAGTTCCTGGTATTCTGTCGCAGCGGCGATCACCGTACAGACCCCCTGCTCGCTGACCAGATAGATGCGGCCGGCCGCATAGAGGGGCGACGCGGAGAAATTTCCGCCGACGCGATGACGCCAGTGCAAGGCTCCCGTTTCCACATCCCGACACGATGCGATGCCCTGGTCGCTGACCATGAATAGCTGGTCCCCGACAATCAACAGGGATGGGGTGTGCGGAACGCCGCTGTCCGTGCGCCAAGCGACGTGGGAATCGGTCACATCTCCGGAGCCTGTCGGGCGGATCGCCAGCAATTCGGGCGGGCCCGTGTATCCGGTACAAACGAACACCAAGCCGTGCGAGAACACAGGTCGCGGCACGATCGACCACCGGTTCGGATAACGGACTCGCCATAACTCCTCACCCGTCTCCGGATCGTAACTGCACACCATGTTGGCGGCCGGACAGATGACCTGCCGCCTGCCTGCCACTTCGATCTCCAGCGGCGTCGCGAACGACCATCTGGGCGAAGGCATCGTCGGACGAGGCGTCCGCCAGGCCAGCACACCCGAATCCCGCTCGAGCGCCGCCACAAATGGATCTTCCGCTCCGTCGCCCAGGAAGATCAGTCGCGATCCGGAAAGGATGGGCGATCCGCCAGCTCCGTACACTGAATCGTATCGCAACCGGTCGTTGGCCCAGATCAGTCGACCATCGTTGTCAAGGCATGCGGTGCCATCCGGACCGAAGTGAACGTACAATCGTTGTCCATCCGCGATCGGTGTCGAACTGGCATACGAGTTTTTGGGATGGATCGATTCGTCCGGCCCCAGCGTCTTGGTGAAGACTTCCACGTTCCAGAGGATCTCACCCGTCGCAGCGTCCAGACTCAAAGCTCGTAACGATTGGCGTTTCGACGATTCGTGCGGCATGCTGGTCGCCGTCGTCACAAAGATCCGTCCGTTCTGAAAAATCGGCGATGACCATCCTTGTCCCGGCAACGCCACCTTCCAAAGCAGATCGGTTTCCAGGTCCCAGTCCACAGGCAACGAACGGGCGCTGGAATGCCCCTGTCCACCGGGACCGCGGAACTCAGGCCAATCTTCGGCCGGCGCCTTGCCAGCATGCATCCCCATCATCCCTAGCATCAACACGCACCGCGTCATCACGTTCAGGCTGCGTCTTCCCATGGGCAACTCCATCAACCTACCAGGCAACTCGAAAAAGGACACCCGATCTTAGAAGGGCCGACAGCAAAACACAAGCAGCCTGTGGTCGCCCGGTACTTTCCGATCCCGAAGGAATCATGGCGATGCGCCAGTGGTGGAACGAAGCGACAAGCATCCGGCCAGGTATTTCTTCGTGGAATCGGCAGAAGGGGTCGGGAGTCGTTTTCGGGCAAGCTCGTTTCCCTAGGTTTGGTCGTTGG
>REEF01000376.1 GCA_007695205.1 Planctomycetaceae bacterium | reverse complement strand
TGCGGAAGATTGAAAACACAGAGACACAGAGGGAACAGAGGTTTGACACACGGCGCGTTTTCGTTCTCCGTGTTCTCTGTGCCTCTGTGTTTCAAACAGATTTTGCGGAAATCCCCTTTCGTGTCATTCGTGTATTTCGTGGTTACGTGTCATGCCGCGATCATCGTCGGTGACTCCTGCCATTTTCTTTCTTGATGTGAGATTTAGTCGCGGACGGGTGTCGAGTATGGGTTGGTCGTACGGCCCATGTAGACGGGGTCACCGCGTTGACGCAAGGTGGGGACGGGTGGAAAGGTCAACGCCTGTGGTAGGATGCTGGCCGGGGTGGTGTGCCGCGGCTCGTGACACCCGATGCAGCCTTTGGTTTCGCCCGGCCGCACATAGTTGAATTCGGTTTCGTGGACCAGCACGCGGTGGTCTTCGTCCAGCAATTCGAAACGCAAAGGCACATCGGCGGGGACCTCGACGTAAAACGAACCGTCGGGCAACAGCGGGGTGGTGCCCAGCGTGCGAGTGCGCCACGCAGCGTTGGCGTTGATCGATAGCCCCATCTGAAGCGCTTCGATCACACGGACATACTTGGCCGCAGCATGGTCGAACGGCAGATCGGTGTGAAACACGGAATTGCAGTAGATCCGACCGGTCGAGGGACGATCCTGGGGCAACGTCGAGGCCATGTTTTGCGGCACCGCTCGCGGGGCGATCGCGACCGGATGCACGACGCTGAACGCTGGGTCTCGGTACACCAGACGCATCTGACGGGTGGGAAGATGGAACAGCACCAGATCATACGCCGAACCTCGCAGGTCGTGCCACGGGGCATGCGAAACCAAGATCCACTGGTCGTCCAGCGGCCAAGGGCTAGTGTAGCGACCGACCGGATTCTGAGCGTCGTAGGTGTGGATATAAACCTCCTCGCCGCCAGCCAGATTCACCACCTCAGGGAACAGCGGTACTTCGCTGTCCAATGGCCCGCTTTCCAAGTCGACCAGGGTCAATCCGGCCGGAGTGATGCAGATCAACTGGCCGTTGGGCATCTCACGAGCCTGGCTGACCGATACGCCGACATGGTATCCGCGACGGTGCCAGCCGGATCGCTGATCGCTGAACGGCATCGGGCGCAAGGGGGCATAGAACGATCCCCGCATGGCGCCGTAGAACGGCTGGTCGCCCGAACCATCGGGTAGGATGACGCGCAGCACGGTCTCGATGCGGCTCAAACCATACGATTCGCCTGGAACCGGACCCGGGCTGCCGTCCTGAGCGTAGAACCGGTAACTGGCGTACATGACTCGCCCATCTTGCAGCACGAAGGGCTCGTAATCCTGATTCGGGTTGAAGGTGACCTGTTCGATCTGGCCGCTAGCCGGATCCAACACGTACAGTGTTCTGGAGCGCTCCTGATGATAGTACTCTTGATATCCGGCTCGATCGGACGAAAAGATGATCTTGCCGTCTGGCAGGTAGGCAGGGTCGACATCGTTGCAATTGCCCGAGGTCAGTTGCCTCAGGTTCGAACCATCGACGTCGATTTCATAGAGGTGAAAGCCTCCCTGATCGGCTTGTGGACGCATGGAGAACAGGATTCGCGTGCCGTCGTACGAGACCTGCGGGCCTTGAACGAGTCCGTTTTCCAGTTGGGTCAGGTTCCTGAGCTGACCGTCCGGACTGGGCGGCGTCAGGGTATACAGATTCTCTCCCCAGCCGTACCAGGGTGTTTTGGAGAAGAAATAGGAATCGCGAAATCCCAGATTCGATTCGCTACGGTTCGAAGTCTTTACGAACACAACCGCCGGCGGCAGTGATGGCTCCGGGATGGGATCCGGCGGAATCTCCTGCAGTTCGCGAACCGCGCGGCGCGCTGCTTCGCGAACCAGCCGCACGGGATCATCGGCTGCCATCCGGGTCAAGGTGGGCAGGGCGGGCGTGTGGTCCATTCGGACCAGTCCGCCGATGGCGCCATAACGGATAAGATACTGATCGTTCTCCAGTGCTCGCAACAGGGTGTCGGCCGCTCGAGCGCCGTCCTGTTCCCCCAAGGATTCCATGGCCGCATAGGCGACTCGCAGGTTGGGCATCCAGTCGGGTGCCGGGACCGCCATCCGCTGGCCGCGGACATTGATGTCGGTTAAACGGGGAATGCCCTGGGATGCCAATTCCCAGAACCCAAGCCGTTCGTCGGGCAGCATGGCGGCCAGGGCATCCACGTTGTCAGGAGCAGGGATCCGCCCCAGGGCGCGAGCTGCCCAGTACCCGGCGACTTGATCCGATTGCCACAGCAGACCGCGAAGACGGCTCGCAGCCTCTGGTGCCGGGTGTTGTTCCAACGCCCAAGCGCACAACGCAGCGACTCGACCACCCCTGTCCAGGCCTCGCAGCAGAAACGGCACAGCCGCCTGGCCATGCTCGGCCAGTTCCATGACGCTGTCCGCATCGTGCTCGGTGACGACGCGACCGTACAGATCGGCCAATCGGCGATCCTCGTCGCTCCACCCGATGGTTGCTATCAGCGTCAGCATGCACACACTCAGAATGATTCGATACCCCACGTCAATCCTCCTTCAAATTCACCGTCACTCGGTCGTAACGGATGATGGTGTTACCCTTCGATCGGGCCGAACGGGCGGGAGCCAGCACGATGCCACCGCGCCGTCGCGACGGAAGGTCCAGGTGCGCATCGTCGATCACGTCGAATAATGGTTGGTCGTCCAACACGCCTTGCAACCGGTTGCCGTCCACTTCCAAACGCACCGTGTGCCAGGTATCGCTGGGGATCCACGAGCCTTGCGCCAAGCTGTTGTGTCCGCGCGTCGCGACGCCGAAGACGGTTTTGTGAAGTTGCCAGGTGTTCGCGCCCAGTTGCAGGACGTAGCCATCGCCGTCAGAGCTGCAGCGTACGCCGAACCAGGGTCCATCGTGCGGTGCCGAGCCGCGGTTTTCGATGCGGAACCGAACTTCCATGCTGTAGTCACGCCACTGGTCGTCGCCTCGCATCGCGCCTTGCAATCGGCTCCAATCACCGCTGACGTCCTGTCCCAGCAAGGTGTCCTGTTCGATCCGCCAGGTTCCGCCCAGACACGTCCACCAGCCGCTGCCGTCGGCTTCCGGTGGATAGCCGGTGAAATCGTCCGACCAAGGGTGCACATCGAACAAGAGCGTCCCCCAGTAGTCGTCGGACGATGAATCGAGGCTGGGGGCCCAGACATCGGGTTCCCGGTCCGATGCAGCATCTGACGTGGTGTCCGCAAGCTGAATTCGCCGAGCGACCTGGAGTCGCTGGTGATCGCCGAATCGGAGCGGTTCCATGGAAGGACCGTAGGCATCCAGCGGGATGGCGATTTCCGCAGTCCAGTGCCCCGCGTGACGTCGGACGGCGCTGTGGATCGGAGGGTCGGCGATCGGCGAAGCGGTGGCGACATCGTCGACCGCTGCGACCGTTCGGACTTCGATTCGGTTTTCCGCATCCAGCGTCAGATGCAGCCCAGGTGACGTGTCTGTATCCCCGGCCATCCAGACCTCGACCACATCCCGCTCCGCCTGCCGACTGGGCGTCTGGCACCGCACGGCCAGATAGATGGCCGAATCATCCCAGCAGGCCCGGACCGTCGTCGGGTACCGGGTCGGACGTAGCCGCGAGCCGGAGGTGTTGACGAGTCGAGCCGCAGGAGCGGCTCGCCAAATGGGCTCGTCCAACTTGCCGTCCACAATGGGCGGTTCGGTTGTGCGGAGACACGCCAGTTGCGGCCGAGGCGGGTCGAGTCCTTCAACAGCGTATCGCAGGGTGGCCAGCAGGATGGTTTGCCGCGTCTGATCGCAGGCCATCAAAGAACACCAGACGTAGACGACGCGCGCCCCGGATGCCAATTCGATCGCCGCCGCACCATGGCCGTACGTCCGACCGGTATCGTCGTGCAAGGCGATCCATGGCCGGTAGACGGTCCCTTCGCCGACCGTCCCACTGATCGGTCGCCAACGTTGATCGGCTTCGTACGGCATCGGGAAACGAAGGGTTTCCGGTAGCGAATCGGGAACCGTCGGATCTTCGATTCGATGAAAGGTCAAGGTTCGGCCTTCCGGGGCCCCTTGCAGATTGCCCACTCCCAGACGCATCCCGAATTTTCCCGCCGAAGCTGCGTGGGCGTTCTTCTGATCGTAAAAGAAAGGCAGCGGTCCGTAGGGTAGGACCAGCAATCGTCCGCCGTCGTCCAAGTGCCGCTGCAACGCGGCGTCGCCGTCTTCCGCGTCGCGGACAGTCTGCCAATAACGTTCCCCCCCCAGATACAAGGCGACGGGAAAGTTCTTCGCGTTGAAGAACGACGGATCGATCATCTGCTCGGGCGTCAAGTACACCACGTGACGATCCATCTGCCAGGCGGCCAGCGTCTGACCGATCCGAGTATTACGCAAATCGGGCTGGGCGGGATCAGGCAGGATGGCGATCCGTCCGGAGAACAGCGGGATGGGGAAAAAGTCGACAAAGGTGTCGTTGCTATCGTCGTAGCCATCGTTGCTGCTACCGTTGTTGCCACCGTTGTTGCTGTCCATGGCCTGGACCGATGCGCTTGTCCAGCAGCAGAGGGTGGTCAGCATCAGCAGACAGACCCCACCAAGGTAAACCTGCGACCGGCCGAGCCGGTCAAGATATGGGGATGGGTCCGTCGTTGGTCGGGTGATGCCGGGTGCGGATTTTTTGGTACTCATCTCAGGTTCGCGTTTTTCGGGGAGGGACGGTCGGTTCGTAAGGGGCGGGGTGGTTGTTGGTGGGAGGGCCGTTAGACGCGAGTTCGCGTCTCAACTGCAGGGTTTACAGGGTTTTTGCACGAATCTTGATCTGGATGTCTTCGATCGCCAATCGAGCGGTATCGCGGATCATCCATACCAGATCCTGCTGAGCGATCTGGTGCAGCACGGGCAGCGATTCGGGCGAGCCGATCTCGCTCAATCCTACGACTGCGCCGTAACGGATATCACGGAACTGGCCCGGGTCGGCGGCCAGTTCTTCCAGTACTAGACGCGTCTGCTGGCCGCCCAGTCGGCCCAAAGCCATGCACAAAAAGCCGCGCCAGCGGACCGTCTGACTTTGATCGAAATGCTTGCCCGACACCAGCGTGGCAGCATCCGAAAACTCGTAGCCTTCGCGGATGATTTGGACGATCTCCGGCGTCGCTTCCGCCGCGTTCAAGTTCGCCAGGGTCATCGCCACGTAAATCCTCGCGACAAAGGCCGGATGACGTAGCAGCGGGATCAAACGATCGGCCAGGGCCGGGTCGTCGGCGACCAACGACAGGGCTGTCAGTGGTTGCGACGTGGTGACGCCGTCGTTGCGGACGAATCCCGGACGCAGCTCCTCGCGGAACCGCACCATCAACTCTCGCAGATGCTCCGGCGGTTCGGGGGCGGGTCGCGGGTTGTCCGGGTCGGACGTGGCTTCCAACTCGGCCAACACCGCCTGGACCAATTGGTCGCCGGCTCCGCTGCGGCGGATCAGATTTGCCGAAACTCGCTGAATCGGCGTCGGCGGTGCGTGCAGGTCATCGGGTTGGCTGCGGTAGGTGACCAACCCCATGCGTGGAACCAATCGCGGTACCATGGGGCCGCACTTCTCGGAATGCAGCCGGTCCAAATTCATCAACGTGGGCAACGTTAGCGGAAAGTTCAACAACGCCTGTTCGGCTTCGTCGCCACCGATGCGGCCCAACGCCCAGGCGGCCGAGTCGCGGCGCTGGCGTGCCAGCACCGGTATGGAATGCTCGGTGCCGATCCGCTCCAGCACCTCGATGGCATACCGCCGCTCGTCCTCCGACAACGGCGGCTGCGGCGGTGCGTCCAGCAAGCGTACCACCGGCTGTTCGGCCGATACGTCGGCCAGATGGACCAAAGCTCGCAGGGCAGCCGCCCGTGTCGGTTGCGAATCAGCGTTCGCCGTGTCAGTCGTCAAAGCGGCCAACAGCTCCGACTGACGAGATTCGAAAGTTCCCTCATCCCACCATGCCTGCCATGCCTGGCGCTGGTCGCCCAGATCCCGAGCCGTCATGCGTTGCAAAGCCAAGTGAACGCGACGTCTTGTATGCCATTGCGGGTGATCCATCAGTCGGATAAGCGGCGGCACCGAACGCGTCGTACCCAGGCGGCACAAGGCGTCGACGGCGGCACACCGCACGGCTTCCGATGGGTCTCGCAACCGACCGATCAATGCCTCTTCCGCCAGCCAATGCTTCAGATGCGACAGGCCCTGGATGCCCTCGATCCGCAGTTCGGCGACATAACTGGTCACCAATCGTTCGAATCGAGCCACGTCCTGGTTGTAAACACTAGGTACCGTGCCGTCCGCCCCTTTGGACGATACCGTCGCCAGCTCGAATGCCAGGAACCATCCGCAGATTAGGCCCAGTCCCCAAAGCGTTCGGCGACCGGCGCTTCGCGTCGAAACCAACGCGGGTCGAACGCCATGCAGGCCGTCCTCCCGAAGACGAAGTCCGCGATCTGTTTTCTGTGCGATCATCATTGGTGTCTTTGGTTTCGATTTTCCTTGAACCTTCGAATGTTACTCCAAGCATGTTGGCTGAACGTCGGTGGATACTACTCGACGAACGGCGAACCTCCAGACCATTTTATCCCCCCTCCGCAATTCGAATCAATGCCCCCCCTGCACGACCCTATTCCTGCTGGACTCGAACATGCAACCGCGCGTGGGCGATCGCGCCGCTGGCGTCTTGGCGATGGACGTGAACCAGATAATGCCCAGCGCGTTCGTAATGGTGGACCACCGAGGCGTATCCGTCGGGAGCGAGCGGCTTGAGGTTGCCGTCCGAACGGGTCGTCACCGTGGGACTGCCATCGCCAAAGTCCCAGATCTCGTCGCCTTCGGAGATCCGAGACGCGCGGACCTGGAACGTCACGGGATCGCCCGGTCGAATATCGAAGGTCGGTGCGTAAGCTGCGTGCAGCGACGGAGCGTAACGGTCCGGTCGCTGAGGATCGATGACCTGGACGATGGCAAAGTCATAGTCGATATTTCCGTGGCTGTCCGTCACGCGCAGGATCTCACTGTACCTCCCCGGCTGGTCATAGGTGTTTTGGACTCGCGGTCCCCGCGCGGTCGTGCCATCGGTAAAGGTCCAGTGGTACTCGGCGATCTTGCCACAATCGCTCCACGAATTCCTGCCGTCCAGTGTGACCGTATCGCCGGCAGCGATCAGCTGTTGAGGCCGAGCACACGCCAGAACGAGCGGCTGATATTGTTGGCGATAGGCTTCGTGCAGGAAGGCACCGGCGTTCTGCAGCCCCCATTGACCGGACGGTTGACGGCAGGAGATGTGGAAGTGCAGATGCGACCAGCCGCCACTGGCGCCCTCTTTACCCAGGACGCCCAGCCGATCGCCCTGCTTGACAACTTGCCCGGCAACGATCTGCGGGTCGATGGTTTGGAAGTGGCTGTATCGGTAGTACCAGCCGCGGTTGTCCAGCAGGTAAACGACATCATAACGAGGCTGGACGGGCGTATCTTCGGCGTGCTCTTTCAAGACATCCAGTCCCGACGAGACAACCAGCGCGTCCGTGGCGGCGACGACCTGGACCATGCCCTCGACGCCACCGATGTCCCAGCCGTTGTGGTAAGCGACCTGGTTGGAAATCGAGCTGCCCCCATCGATCGGCTCGATATCGGCCCAAGTCAACGAGGCGAACCAGCGTTGGTTGACCGGGTAGCGAAATGTCCCAGGACGTAACCATGGCGATTCGGCAGGCCAGAGACGCAAGCGGGCGTCCGCTTCCAGGCCATAGTCACGCCGCAAGTTGTTCACGTTGTATCCGGCCGTCACGGCGCAATCGACCTGGACTCCGCCCACTTGGATCGGCAGATGGTACAGGCCCGCTGACAAGGTTGCTGGCTGGCCATTGATCTCGACCTGCACCTCCGTCTTGCGAATCGCCTGGCGGATGGGATCACGATGCTCCGTGACGTTCAGCAGGCGGACCAAGGCCTTCGAACCGTCCGCCAATTCGACTTCGGCCTGCTGACCGATCTCCAAGTCGACGACTCGCACCAGTGGCTCGATCGAGGATGGGGCGCCCGTCGCCGAAGGAGCATCGGATTTCGCCGAGTTGACGTGACCGAGCCCCGCGACTGCCCACAGACCCACGATGATTCCAACGATTTTCCTTCTCATTTTTCGTCTCCCCGTGTCAGAAAAGCGGGCCGCTGCTCTTACCATGAGTCCGGCCTACTTCTGAAAGAAATGCCCTCGGAGGACGGATTGCCAATCCGTCCTACTTGTGTTGTGGGACGGATTGGCAATCCGTCCTCCCTTTTATGCAACCGTGGAATTTACCCTCGCGGTTTGCAACGCGACGGTCCAGTCGCTGGTCACCCGGCTCGCGCTT
>REEF01000994.1 GCA_007695205.1 Planctomycetaceae bacterium | reverse complement strand
TGGTGAACACCCACATCGGCATCGAGCGTCCGTGGCACAACACCCAATTGCTCAGGACGACGATCCCCACGTTCGTGTGTCCCTCGGATCCTGGCAGCTCATCGGTGCACGGTAGCGATCTGGGGCCGATCAGCTATCAAGCGAACCGTGGAGATTACTGGCTGGACTGGAACTGGTGGGAAAGCCGCGGTGTTTTCGGGCGCGGAAACACGGCGAACAAGACTTTCGCAGGCATCACCGACGGCACCAGCAACACGATGATGATCTCCGAGGTAAAGATCGGCGTGTCGGGCAGCCGTCGAGTCACGGAAGCGTTGGCCAGTAATGTTGGTGCTTACAACGGCGCGCCGCCAAGCATCTGCCTGGCACGAGTCGGGCTGGATCGGATGCTCACGGGGGATATTCAGGGTCCGGGCTGGCTCCCAGGCTGGCGCTGGGCCGACGCGATCACTCCGTATACTCTGTGGCATCCCATGCTACCGCCTAACGGGCCGAGTTGCGGCAACTCGGGTGAGAGTTGGGCCATTGTCACGGCCAGCAGTTATCATCCCGGCGGTGTGAATGTGCTGATGGTCGATGGTTCGGTGAACTTTATCGCTGAAACGATCGATGCAGGAGACCCGACGCGAACGGTTCAGGACATGCCGCAGTTTGGCGGAGGCAACCCGCAGGACTACGCCGGTCCGTCACCGTACGGAGTCTGGGGCGCTTTGGGTTCGGCCTTTGGCGGCGAATCGGTCCAGTTGCCTTAGTAATTGGAACGATCACACAATCTTCTGTTTTCTATTCCCGCGGCCTTGGGCCGCGGGGAACGAATGTTTTGCGCAGGGGCGCGAGTACGTCGCGGTGCGAATGGTTACTGCGCCCTGCTATTGCTAACCTAACACACGACAAGGGAGGAATCATGGATCGAGTTCACCACCGATGGATGTTTTTGGGGCTGGCGGTATGCATCGTGGCCCTGCTGGGCTGTAACGGTCAGCCGACGCTGCAGACAGAGTACGTCGAGGGCCTTGTGACGGTCGACGGCGAACCTGTCGCCGATGCAACCGTCACGTTTGTGCCGGTCACCGAAGGTCAGGGCGCGTCGGCCACCGGCATGACTAATGCACAAGGGATCTACAAACTGACGGCCGCAGTGACCGGAGATGTGGCGGCTACCCCCGAGGCGGGGACGTTGCCTGGAGAATATTATGTGGGCGTGATGAAGAACGTGGTGGATGTGCCCATGTCCCAAGAGGAAGCGGAACAGCAGGGAATCGAATATGTCCCGCCGCCGCCGGGAGTGCGACAAGAGCCGAAGATCACCTATGTTGTGCCGCAAAAGTATAACGTTCCGCGTAAGTCGGGTATCCGGGTGACCGTCGAGCCGGGGCGGAACAACATCCCGCTCGAACTGACGACCGACTGAGCGAAACGGCGAAGACCACACGAAGTAGGACGGGCACTGCTGCCCGTCCTACGGCTGAGTTTACGACGGGCAGCAGTGCCCGTCGTACCGTTCGATTTAGGACGGGCATGAGTGCCCGTCGTACCGGGAGATGAGCTTCTGGCGACCGCTTGACGTTGTGGGCCGCGCAGGAGAAGTCAAATAAACCATTTCGAATTTTAGTTTTACCATTCGGTGCTTGGGGCGAGGGCGTAAAGGGTGCGGGCGCTTGCGCGGAAAGCCAATCGTGTCAACCGTAGCAACGGTGGTGGCCGATCACCGCCGTGCGCTCGTTTTTCTTGGATGCGCCGACGGTGGTGTCCGTTTTTGCTCTTCTTGCCGCTGGCCGGAGTGATCGTCGTTGTGGCGGTCACGGCGACACAATCTTTGTGGTCGCCCCCTGAAGACGCTGCCGATTCGATGGGATGGAATCCCCAGTCATCGGTGTTGACCAGCCTGTCCCAGCCGCTGAAGCCGGCGCGTCCAACGTTCGAGATGCCCGAGCAAGCCTCGGAGACTCAACGGCGTTCGGCCCAGTTGCGGGACAAGTCCTTCGAGGTGGCCGAGCGGCTGGTCGACGCGTTTCCCGATTGTCCCGAGTCGCATCACGTGCTGGGGACGGTTCACCAGCGGTATCGCAACGAAGTGGGAGCGGTCCAGCTTTGGGAGCGCTGCCTGCAACTGGATCCCGAATTCGCCGATGCTTTTTATTCGCTGGGCCGATTGGCGTTCACCAAAGGCGACTATGCGACGGCGGAATCCCATCTTCGACGAGCCATGGAACTCGAACCCCGATCGGCGACCATCCCTTTGCAGTTGGCCGAAACCCTGATGCCCTTGGGCCAGTTCACCGACGCTGCGGCTGTGCTGGAGACGTTCGTCAGATACCATCCGGACTCGGCCGAAGGCTGGGTGCGACTGGGCCAGGCCTACCAGCAAGCCGGCGATGCCCAAAACGCAAAACGCTGCCATCTGCAGGCGATCGAACGCGATCCCGAACAATTGGACGCCTATTACGGCGCCGGTTTGGCGTTGCAAAAGCTGGGCGAAACCCAGCAGGCGGCCGAGTACTTGGAGAAGTTCCGCACGTTCAGATCCCAGCAACCGCGGATGGCCCCCGAATTATCCCCGGAACGAGGCGATCTGTTGCGGATGGAAATCACGCTGACCAACACGTACATGCTGGCAGGCGAAATCCACGGCCGACACGGCGACGCGGCGGGCACGGAACGGAACTGGCGAGCGGCGGCGGAATTCGACGCCGAGCATCGCGAGAGCCGTTTCCGGCTGGCCGAACTGTACCATCACGTGGGCCGCTACGACCAGGCTCTGCGGTTCTTCCGCGAGTATTGCGAATTGGAGCCGGACAACCCGGGGGCATGGTTGAGCCTGGGGGTTTTGGCGGTTCGTAGCCGCCAGTTTCAGGAAGCCGAGGCAGCGTTGCGGCGGGCGATCGAACTGGCGCCCGAGCAGGCGAAGGCGTACGCCGTGCTGGCCCAGATCCGTATGCTGCCCGACCGCGATCCCGAAGAAGCCGTCGCGCTGGCCCGCCGAGCCGTGGAATTGGCGCCCAGCGCCGAACATTTCTACATCTTGGGGACGGCGCGGTGGCATGCGGGCCAGACGGCGGCGGCTCGTGAGGATCTGGCACAAGCGATCAAGCTGGAGCCCGGCAACCGTGAGTATCGTGAGGCCTACGCTCATCTACTGCAAGAGCCATGAGTATGATCGCCCCTTTCCACCGAACCCCCGCCTTGCCTCGATCATCCGGTACTCGGTCCGCGTTCCTGTGGATCGTGGCGATGATCGCCGCCGGTGGGTGTGACCAGACATCGGAGATCGCATCCGAGGCGTCGGTCACCGAATGGGTACCGACGCATGTCGATCGGCCAGCCGTGGACAGCTCGCATCAGGAGAATCAGCCACCCTCCGACACCGAGCCGCTGGACACCGAGCCGCCGAGCGATATTCTCTTGACGGACGTGACCGATGGGGCGGGCGTGTCGTTCGTTCACGACGACGGAGGCAGCGGCGGCGAAAAGTACATCGTCGAAGCGGTCTCGGCGGGCC
Source organism: Planctomycetaceae bacterium (assembly GCA_007695205.1). Classification (GTDB taxonomy): domain Bacteria; phylum Planctomycetota; class Planctomycetia; order Pirellulales; family Pirellulaceae; genus SKKK01. Next base: position 4,899 of record REEF01000994.1, on the reverse strand, counting down.
TGGCTTTGTTCGATTTTGACGGCGACGGCCTGATCGACATCTACTTCTTGAGCGGCGCGCCGTTGCCACCGGCCGAAGAGTATCCGCGGCGCAACTCGCTGTACCGCAATAACGGCGATGGCACCTTTACCGACGTGACCGATTCGGCCCGGGTCGGCGACTCGGGCTTCGGCCTAGGCGTGGCGGTCGCGGACATCGACAACAGCGGTTTTCCCGACATCTACATCAACAATTTCGGTCCCAACGTCCTGTATCGCAACAACGGCGATGGCACTTTCACCGATATCACGGCTGCGGCCGGTGTCGGCTGCGGCGATTTGGTGGGTGCGGGAGCCGCTTTTTTGGACGCCGACGCGGACGGCGCCGTCGACTTATACGTATCGAACTATGTGGATTTCGGGTACGATAACCATGTCCGTTGGACCATCGACGGGTTCCGCTGCTATCCGGGCCCGCTGGACTTTGAACCGGTGGCGGACGTGTTGTATCGCAACAACGGTGACGGCACCTTTACCGACATCAGCCGATCGTCGGGCATTGCCGACGTGGCGGGCACCGGCATGGGGATGGTCTGTGGCGACTTCAACGGCAGCGGTGCCACCGACATCTTTGTCGCCAATGACATGTATCCAAATTTTCTCTTTGAAAACGACGGGACGGGCCGCTTCACTGAAGTCGGCCTAGATCGTGGTGTTGCCTACAATTTCGCCGGCAAGACCAATGGGAATATGGGTGTGGATTGCGGTGATTTTGACAACGATGGTTGGTTGGACCTGTTCAGCACCTCGTACATCAACGAGATGCCCGTGCTGTACCGAAATCTTGGCGGAGCCATGTTCGAGGACGCGACGCAGGCCACCGGCTCCGGAGCCGGATCGCTGCGGCACGTGAACTGGGGGACGGGATTCGTCGATTTCAACAACAACGGCCACCGCGATCTGTTCATCGCCCAAGGCGCGTTGGACCAGAACGTGCATCTGTGGAACGCTCGCACGGCGTTCGCCCTGCCCAACTCGCTGTTGATGAACACCGGCCAAGGCAGTTTCGTCGATGTCTCGGACCGCTGTGGGGATGGGCTGCGCGTGGTTCACAGCAGCCGCGGGGCCGCATTCGATGATCTGACGAACAACGGCCGGATCGACGTGGTGATCCTGAACTCCCGGGCGCCCCCGACGATTTTGCAGAACGAGACTCGCAACGAGAACCATTGGCTGCAGGTCCAATTGCGAGGGGTGCGTTCCAACCGCGACGGCGTCGGGGCTCAGGTACACGTGACGGCAAGCGGCCGAACGCAAATGGCCGAAGTCCACAGCGGCCGCGGCTACCAGAGTCACTTCGGCACGCGTCTGCACTTCGGTTTGGGCTCAGCGGACCATGTACAGCGGATCGAAGTCCGTTGGATTGGCGGTGGACACGATGTGTTGGAGGATGTGCCGGCCGATCGTCTGGTGCAGATCATCGAAGGCATGGAGCGCTTGCCATGAAAGGCCGACCAGCCAGCAAGCGAAGGTCCCCACGGCGCTCGACCGGCACCCCCGTCCAGCCTCGTCCCCAAGCACACGGTCGATTCCGCATGGTCTGGATGGCCGTCGCGATCGGTGTGGCGGTCGCTGCCATCTTGGCCTTTCTGACCTGGGATACGCAGCAGGAAATGGTGTCCGAATTGGAAATGTTCGGCGATGGGCATCGTCTGCCACCGGGCGACCCACCGCTGGACGCTGCCGCCGTGCTGGGCTTGAACCCTCAAGTGCCGCAGACCGTCTCTGAGATCAACGAAGAAATCCTGGCCGTCGGCAAACTGGTCATGACGACGCTGCCGCAACGCCCCGAAGCGTATGCGCAGATGGCGGTCGCCCATCTGCAGGTCGGACAGGAGCGAGCGGCCCTGGAAAGCTGGCAGCGAGCTTTGGAGCAGAACCCATCGTTCGCCGAAGGTCATCTGGGAATGGGCGTTCTCTTGAAAGAATTCGGCGAAGATGAAGCGGCCATCGCGTCGCTGAGCAAGGCGATCGAGGTCAATCCGGAACTGGAGCCCGCCTATCGTGAACTGACCAGTCTGCTGTTGCAGCAGCGGCGGACCGAACAGGCCGTGGAGGTCGCTCGGCAATGCGTCCAGCGATTTCCCGACCAGGCCGAAAACCATTACTGGTTGGGTCAGGCCTTCTTGCAGCACGAGGATTACGAAGCCGCCAGCCGCAGTTACGAGCAGACCTTGCGATTGGCCCCCGATTACTCGCCGGCCCTGCATTCGTTGGCCGTCGCTGCGGCGCGGATGGGCGATAAAGACCGAGCCACCCAGTACCAAAAACGTTTCGCCGAACGGAAGGCCCTCGAATTGGAAGCAGAACGCCAGGAGGCTCGAAACTTCGACGACTTGGCGAGTCGCCGGCAGGCATTGTCCAAACGCCATGCCGTGGCGGGCGTCTTGCAGTTGCAAGTCGGCGATCCACGGATGGCCGAGGCGCATTGGTTGCGGGCGGCCGCGATCGATTCGCAGGAGCGGACCACGCGCCAAGCTCTGGCGACGCTATACGAACAACAGTCACGTACGGCGGCGGCTGTCCAGATGCTGGAGGAATTATGCCGGCTGGAACCTGAACAAGCGGAGTATTTCCTGCGGAAAGGCCGGCTGCTGGTCGGCCTGGGCGCAGATCTCCCGGCCCGGGAGGCTTTGCAACAAACGCTTCAACTGGCACCGCAGACCGCCGAAGCTCATCGGATGCTGGCCCAGATCCACCTGCGGTCCGCTACCGATTGGCCGACCGCCGTCGCGCACGCCGAGACGGCCGCCCGCTTGGCTCCGTCCTCCGATACCTACCTGGTACTGGCCGCCGTGCAAAGCCAGTCCGGCGATCTGGCTGGCGCGCGAGCCGCATTGAGTCGAGCGTTGCAGATGGACCCCGACAACCCACGAACACGGAGGGCCTATGAGCGGCTTCGCGAGCTGGATTAACCGTTCGGCGGGGATCGCCCTGTTGCTCTGGCCTATTGCGTTGGCCGCTGCGATGGAAAGCGACGTGGGCCCCGTCGATCTTCGCGATATCACCGACGCGACCGGGATCACGTTTGTCCATACCGACGGCAGCAGCGGTCGACGGTATATCGTCGAAACCGTCGCCTCGGGGCTGGCCACGTTCGACTACGACGGCGACGGGCTGATCGACATCTATTTCCTGAACGGAGCCCCCTTGCGCGGCAGCCCGGTCGATCCGGACGATCCGCCCACCAACCGGCTGTATCGCAACAACGGTAATGGCACCTTTTCCGACGTGACGCAGGCTGCGGGAGTTGGCGATACGGGCTTTGGGCTGGGCGTGGCCGTTGCCGACTATAACAACAACGGATTGCCCGACATCTACGTCAACAACTTCGGCCCGAACGTACTGTACCGCAACAACGGCGACGGAACCTTTACCGATGTCACCAGCGAAGCCGGGGTTGCGGCGGGCGACATGGTGGGCGCCGGCGCGGCGTTCCTGGACATCGACCAAAACGGCAATCTGGATCTGTATTGTGGCAACTATGTCCAATTCACGTATGACAACCATGTCGATGTAGTCGTCGGCGGCTTTCCTCAATACGCGGGACCGAAGGACTACGAACCCGAGCGGGATATTCTGTTCCGCAATAACGGTGATGGTACCTTCACCGATGTTAGTCGTGCGTCGGGGGTTGCCGCCGTGGCGGGTACCAGCATGGGGATGGTCTGCCTGGACTACGACAACGATGGCCATACGGATATCGTCATCATGAACGATGTTCTGGGCAACTTTCTCTTTCACAACGACGGTTCGGGCAGATTCCAAGAGATCGGTCTGCTGGCAGGCATGGCCTACAACGTCGATGGCATCCCCCTGGGCAGCATGGGCGTCGACTGTGCCGATTACGACAACGATGGCTGGCTGGACTTGTTCCAAACAGCCTATGCCGGGGAATTGCCCGCGCTGTACCGCAACACGGGACAGGGTTTCTTCGACGACGTGACTCGCACTGCCGGGGCCGGCATCGGAGATTATCCCCACGTGAATTGGGGTACCGGTTTCGCTGATCTCAATAACAACGGCCACCGCGATCTGTTCATCGCCAATGGTCATCTCCAGGACAACATTCATCTGTACAGCGACTCGACCACCTACGAGGTCCGCAATACGCTGTTGATCAACACGGGCGATGGGCGTTTCGTCGACCGTTCCCGAACCAGCGGCGATGGGCTGCTGGTCCAGCGGTCCAGCCGGGGAGTGGCTCTGGACGATCTGAACAACAACGGTTTGATCGACGTGGTGGTCCTCAATTCACGCTCGGGGCCGACGATCCTTCGCAACGACACTGAAAACGACCATCATTGGCTGCAGATCCGGTTGCGAGGCGTGCAATCCAACCGCGACGGCGTTGGGGCTCAGGTCCGCGTCACGGCCGGCGGCAGGACCCAAATGGCCGAAGTCCACAGCGGCCGAGGCTATCAGAGCCACTTTGGAACACGCCTGCACTTCGGGCTGGGCACCGCGGACCGAGTCGAACGTGTCGAGGTCCGCTGGATCGGCGGCAGGCTGGATGTCCTGGAGAACCTGCCCGTCGATCGTCGAATCGTCATTACCCAAAGCAGTGGGTGATCGCGCCAGAAAATGCGGTATTCCCACTCCCTCTGGTTGGAATCCTCCAGGTCCTCCGCAGTCGCCGAGCCCGGCTTTACGCCCAACTTAGCATCAGCAAATGAATTAGTGTGGCGTTTTGCGGAAGGGGTCGGGAGTCGTTTTCGGATGAGCCGCTTCCCATGTGGTAGATCGTCGGCCGAAAACGACTCCCGACCTGGCGTGTTCAATTTGTTCGATCTTCGCCAGATTTTGAATTTTTTTGGGTGCCGATTTCTGTTCCGACGAAAACGATCCTCCCCGCTTGCCG
>REEF01000286.1 GCA_007695205.1 Planctomycetaceae bacterium | reverse complement strand
CGCGGTGGGATGATAATGAAAAACGCCCCTGCATTCGTTGCCAGGGGCGTTTCGTAACAGTCTTCCGTCGTTGAACCGGCCGGATCGGCAGTGGTGTCGCAAGGACCGTCGGAAATCGTTACTTTTGGATCGGCTTCTGGAAGTGTCCGCCGTTCTTCTGAGCTGCGCCCAATCCCGATTTCTGGACCGGTTCGAGTCCGCCATCCTTCTGAGCCGCACCGGCCTTCTGGGCCGCGCCGTCCTTCTGGGCCGCGCCGTCCTTCTGGGCCGCGCCGTCCTTCTGAGCCGCACCGGCCTTCTGAGCCGCGCCGTCCTTTTGAACTGCGCCGTCCTTCTGGGCCGCGCCGGCCTTCTGAGCGGCGCCGTCCTTTTGAACCGCGCCGTCCTTCTGGGCCGCGCCACCATCCTTCTGCACAGCACCATCTTTTTGTGCCGCGCCACCCTTCTGTGCCGAATCACCGGCGAACAACGCCGATCCAGCGAACAGAATACCACAAAGAGCTGCCAATACTGCGTGTTTCATCAGAACACTCCCAACGCTTGAAACAAATAGCCTATACCTCCTGTATTTCCCACAACACTCCCAATCCGTAGTCAACGTAACTTATCCACTATATCGTACATAGCACGTTGTTCAAATAAAATTTTCAGCCGTCCTGAGTCTTTCTTGGCTTTGCTCGGAAGGGCTGGTCCGGCAGATGAAGAGATTCCGGTTTTGTCATCTAACCATGGCTCATTAAACCCACCTTAAACATCCGAAAAGGTCCTCTTCCTTCGGATTCTCGATGGAAAGCAAGGCAAGTCGTGCCGGTTTTGATGAAAAAAGCAATTGTGCTGGCCCGGCAGCTCAATCGGCGGTGCGGGGTTCCAGGTAACGCATCAGGGGATGAGTGCGATCGACGATTTCATCACCGCCGGTCGGAAAATCGAAGAGACCTTCGTCCAGATGGCTGGGGAACGACGATTCGATGAAATCGATCACGGCCAGCATTCGGTAGGTTGCGTCGGGCGGATCGGTGCCTGTTGAGCGTCGCTGCGCATGGACGTGCAGGTATTCGATCCGACGCAGGATTAGATCTTCCTGCTGGATGATCACGCGAAGGAAGTTGGGCAAAGGAGTCGTATTGGCATTTGAGCTTCTTCTGCGGCCGCCGCCCGATTCCCAATCCTCCGCGGCCTTCCACTGTCCTTCGACAACCCAAACGGGCTGGTCCTCAAGCTGTGCCGAACGAAGCGGCGCGAGTCGATAGAATTGAAGGATGTTTTCCAACAACCGAGGCAGCCCCAAGGTAACCAAATCATGCGCAGCCGATATGCCTGGCTGCGTGCTAGTATAAGCGGGTGTGGTACGCGGTCCGCGGACACGATCCAAGTCCACACGTTCCAAAACGGGGCCATCCAACAGATCGCCCCGCACCCAAAGGAATCGCCCGTCGCTGATGTGCTGGACGCTGGCGGTCTGGTCGCCGATGGTCGACTGCCAATCCAATCGCATCAGCAGACCACGGGACGATGCGTGTTGCATGTAGGTTCCTTGGCCCCCCAGCCGTTGCCCGAAGAGATCGATGTACTGATTCAAGTGCGTTTGGAATGCGGGTGCCAGCATCATTCGCTCTTGGACGCGACGGATTAGCTGCTCGCCGGAATCCGCTGAGCCAGCGGGCGGCAAATCGGCTTCCGATTCGTCGGCGGGCCAGGTTACCGATGCTAGCATCGCCATGAAAACCAGGATCGTTATGGTCTGTTTCATGGTCCACCAAGCATGATTGTGACGGTTTTAGCAAAGAAACCGATTGTAGGAAGCCGAACAATAACGCACGTGGACGTTATCTCGCAATCCAGACACCGAGTGTGCTGCGCCGCGAAGGGCGGGCCAAGCGGGGGCGATTGTAGAGTCGGCTGGCAGCGGGGTCTACGCCATTACCACAGCGAATTGTGCGGCGGGCATATTCTTGCCTGCGATCGCCGGAATCCGATTCTGGCGAAGGACTCGTGCCGAAATGGGGGGAACACGATGAAAGAAAGATTTGGTTTCTTGCTAGTGTGTCTAGCCGCATCCGCTTTGCTTGTCGGATGCGTGACGCCGTTAGAGCATAACTTACCGCCTGCCGAGCGTCTTTTGGGGCCTGGGCCCGGCGTGACTGGTCCCGGTCCTGGGGTCATGCCGCCGATGATGCCGGTCGGCCACAACGCGATGTTTGCCTCTGGGATGCCCATGTCGCCCGGGGCTTCTGCGGTGCAGATTCTGTTCCGGCGCCCCGAAGGGATGCAGGTTCGATGGGACGTGATGGGCGAGGGAACGTTCGATTCCACGCCGCTGATCGTCCCGGGGCGGCAGAACTTTGGGATGCAGGGCATCTATCGTCTGAAGCTGACCAACATCGGTGGACGCGAAGGGGTCGAGCTTTATCCGACGCTGGAGATCGGGCCGACGACTCCACGATCCGAGGCATATCTGGCTCACAACGCCATCCCGATCCAATTCACCGAAGAGGATTTCGATCAGGTGTTGTCCGGCAACTTTGTGACGAAAGTCATCTACCTGCCGGATCCCGCGTTCCAGGAAATGGCGTTGGCCAATGTGGAAACCCTGGTCAGTACGCGACTGGATCCGGGGATGGACCCGATCACCGAGGCGGATCGCCGCGGTGCGATTCTGGCCGTCTTAAGATTGGGGAACAAGGACATCGAGCTGCCTGGCAGCAACGGGGGCGTATTCTCGTCGATCCCCGGCAATGCAGAACTGGACGGCATGGCAGGACACCCGATGGGAATGGGATTCGGGGGGCCGGCGCCGATGGGTCCTACCGGTTTGATGCCCAGTCATGTTGCCGGTGTGACCGCGCCGACTTGGGGCATGCCGATCACGGGAACCCCGATCGGTCTTCCCGGTCCGCCTCATATTCCCTTGGGTGGCCCCGCTGGATTACAGCAGCACACCATCCGGAATCACACACGAGTGCATATGCCGGAACCGACCCGACATATTCACATGAACGTACGCCAGCAGCCTGGCTTTAGTTACCCGACACCGCCGAACCGTCTGCACATCACCGAGCAGTCGATTCAGCCCACGCTGCCCTACGACCAGCCGCGAATCCATCGGCACGAACAGGTTCACTAGGGTCATCGTGGCGGGAATCCCTGTTTCATCCTTCAGCCAGCAAGGCGCACTGATGTCCGGCAAATTGCGGAATCGATCGAGCTTCGCCGGGTGGGCGGGCATGGCCCACCCGCTGCGGCTGCTGGCTTGGCTTGTCCTGCTAAGCCTTGGCGGGTCGGCGTACGGCCAGCGCGCCCCGGTGCACTATTTCCATTCGGCTCACCTGCCGCCCGGCACGGTGGGCCAAGGCCAACTGTTGCGCGGCGGTCCCTTGCCCGGCTACTTCCAGCCGGTCGAGATTCAGGGGCCAGCCGGCGTGCAGATCTCCTTCGCTGCCAACGGCCAGTTCCAGGATCCCCAGCCCGCTCCGGCGCGGGCCGGGATGCTGATCGGTGCCGTGTATCGTTTCCAAGTGACGAACATACCGCGCCGCGAAGGGTTCGAAGTCTTTCCGACGATCGAAGTGATCAATCGAACGTATCCCCCTCAGGGATTGGCAGAACATTTTCCGATCCCCGTCCAGTTGACCCAGGAGGAACTGGAGCTGGCGTTGGATGGGAATTTCGTCCTGCGAGTGATCTTTTTGGAGAATCCGAACCTGGCGTTGCCGGTCCAGAGCGATCCGCAACGGCAATTGGTTTACGATGTGCTGGGCACCGAGGATCCGTTGGAAGTCGCTGACCGGCTTGGCCGTCCCATGGCCATTTTGCGCATCGGATCTCGAATTCCGGACGGCGAAACGGTCTCCCAGCGATTCTTATACGGTTCGCCTCCGTTGATGCCACTCAGCCAGCCCCAGCCGCATCCCGAGCCCCGTTCGGGATCGCTCCCTGGAACCCCAACTTCTGTGAGGTAGCCGGTCATGACGCAACGAAGTGTGATCACCAGGCGGGCGAAACCACCAGCCTCGCTTTCAACCCATTCGTGGCTCGGCGTTCTCGCGTTGCTTGCCGGTGTGGCCCTATCGCTGTGTTCCTGCAGAAGCCTATCGCCGCCGGCCCCCTCTGGAGCCGCTGCTGCCCCGCGCCAATGGACCGAGTCCGGGGTAACGCCTCTGGCCACCAGCGGGATGCCTGAAGACGAAGCGTACCGCGAGAACATCGCGTTGGCGGCTTATCACCCGCCCGCGCTGCCTGCCAACGCGTGGACGGGCGCGCCTGCACCGCCCAACGCCGGGATGGCTTGCCCAACTCAGATGGGTAGTCCATGGCCGGTGCCAGGCTACCAGGGTGCCCCCTGGCGACCACCGGGGATCACCGGCGTGTGGCCCGCCGACGAATACTTGTTTGATGGCGGGGATCATCCGCCATCGGTCCAGGTGATGCAGGACTGGACCGTGTTGGGGTTGGACCAGGAAGATACCGTCGCGCATTACGACACGCTGGACGGCCGCACCGAGGTCCAAGCGTCCAATCGCGTGCCCATCTATGCGCCTCGCTTCGCTGCGGTTCGCCAGATTTCCGGGCTGTCGATGAGCCACACACGCAACCGACTGGCGGGCGTCGAGTCGCCGACCGGGCCGGTGACGCAGGAAGAGCAACTGCAGCCGACCGGCGTCCATCAACCACTGCAGACCGAACGATACCTGGGTCTCCGAGGCTTGCAGGATTTCCGCGAGCGGGAAGAAACGCTGGGGGTCACCGGCGATATCTTGCTGGGAAGAATCAGCGATCGTTTCCAAATCTTCGAGGATTTTCAAGTCATCCGCGAGGGGACCTTTGACAATTCGGAGAAGGCGAGGTTGACCCTCTGGCTGGCCGCCGCCCATGCCTGGGAGTCCGATCAGTCGGCTCAGGTCGTGATCGATGAACACGCGGCCGTTCAGGTCACGGGCCGTTCACGAGTGCAATCGATCTATGAATACGAACTGCCGGATGGAAAACCCCGCTTGCGGATCATCAAGGTGGCCTCGACAGCCCAGGCGCAACCGGGCGACGAGATCGAATTCACCTTGCGTTTCGATAATGTCGGGGACCAGGCGATCGGCAATGTCACGATTATGGACAACCTGACAACTCGCTTGGAATACGTGCCCGGGACCGCCGAGTGTTCGTTGACCGCTCGTTTCGTCACTCAGGAGAACGATGGCGAATCCCTGGTCTTGCGATGGGAAGTCATGGATCCGCTGGAGGTCGGGCAAGGCGGCATTATCCGCTTCCGCTGTCGAGTTCGCTGAGTTTTATCGGGTTGTTGGACAACAGGAATAGCTTTATAATCGTGCCTTGGTAACCGTGTGTTTTTCATCCAGCGGCACGAGCGAGATCGTATGGCCAGAAAAGTTATCGTCGACTGTGATCCTGGGATCGATGATGCCGTCGCGCTCTGCATGGCCTTGTTCGATCCACGACTGGAAGTGCTGGGGGTGACTGCCGTCGAAGGCAATGTATCGGCGGCCCAAGCCAGTCTGAACGTGCAGACGGTGGTCGACCAACTGGATCCACCGCGTTACCCGCGACTGGGCACCGCTACGCCTCTGGAAGCGGCCCCAGCAATCGATATGCGGCATCTGCATGGCGAGAACGGGCTGGGGAACGCGCGATTCCCCGTTTCGCAATTGCAACACCAGCACCCTTCGGAAAAGATCCTGTGCGACGAGATCCGCTCGGCGCCTGACGAGGTCACCCTGTTGTGCCTGGGGCCATTAAGCAATTTGGATCGAGCCTTCCGCCGCGATCCCACGCTGGTTCATGTGATCGACCAGGTGATCATTTCCGGGGGAAGTGCCGACTGTCGCGGCGATGTGACGCCGGTGGCCGAGTTCAACATGTTCTACGATCCGCTGGCCGCGCGGGCCGTCTTTCGATCCCCGACGACCAAGATCCTGATCCCCTTGGAAATCGCCCATCAGGTTTCTTTGAACCTGGATCTGATCGAGCAGTTACCCGGCGAAAACACCCGGGCTGGCCAACTGCTTCGGCGAGTGGTTCCTTTCGCGTTCCGCGCGTATCGGCAACTGCTGGGCCGCGAGAATATCTGCCTGCAGAGCGTCGTGGCATTGACAGCGGCACTGCATCCCGAGTTGTTTTCCATCCAGGAACTGGACGGCGATGTGGAAGTCGCGGGCGAGTTAACTCGAGGCGTCACCGTCTTCGACCGCCGGGGACTCAACCCACCACGCACCACCATCGGAGTCGCCGTCGAAGTCGATGCCGCGGCCGTGACGGACTGTATTCTCCGCGGATTGGCCGAAACCAGTCGCGCGACGTAACGCCCTCGTTGCATTAAAAGTAGGACGGATTGGCAATCCGTCCGACGAGGGAGCTTGATACAACGTTGGGGTTAACGCGGCGGGCCATCGTTGGTTGACGAATCCAACAGCCGCTGGTACAGCGCCACGTGGCGGTCGATCATCGTCTGCACAGAGAATTCTCCGCAGGCTCGGGCTAATGCGGCCTGGCCGCAACGAGCCGCCACATCGGCATGGTCCAGCAGATATTGTGTCCAACGAGCGAAACCCGCTCGATCGCCTACCCGCACCAAGAAGCCGGTCTGCTCGTGCAGGACCAGATCGCGATTTCCGGGAATGTCCGTCGCTACGACCGGAACGCCGGCCGCCATCGCCTCCAGAATCGCATTGGATTGCCCCTCGTACTCGCTGGCCAACCACAAACAGTCAAAGTGCGGCAGCATCCGCGACACATCGTTGCGTTCACCCAAAAAATGGACCCGATCGGCGATCTCGATCTGGTCGCGGTACCGCTGCAACCGCCAACGTTGTGGGCCGTCCCCGATGATCAGCAGATGAGTGTCGTCGCGAGCCACCTTCAGCAGGTCGGCAGCCCAGATCAGGTCTTTGACTCGCTTCTGCGGCCAGAGCCGATTCACCGCCGCGATCAATCGCGTCTCGGCAGGCAACTGGAATTCGGCCAGCAGATCGTCGCGCGAAATCGGTGACGGCTCCGCAGGCTGGACCGCATTAGGGATGACCACGAAGCGGTCTGCCGGCAGGCCGTGCCGACCATAGAAGTCCACGACGCCTTGGCTGTTGGTCACCAGTTGCTGGGTGCGACGAGCCAAAAAACGGTCGATGGCCAGTTCGTGCCATCGCTTCCACGGATCCACACAGCGTTCACCGGCCACCACATGCCTGACGCCGGCCTGCCGGGCGGCTTGACGACCATACGCATTGGCAGCAAACAACCAGGTATGGACCAGATCGGGCTGCAACCGCCGAATGTGCCGGTACAAACGCCAGTAGGCCAGCGGGTCGATCTTCCATGATTTTCCGATCACCGTCACGGGCACACCGGCCTGTTCCAGGAGAACTCGTAACGGGCCATCCCGAGTCAAAACGCACACGTGGACCTCGAATCGATCTCGCGGCAGACCGCAAGCCAACAGCGTCAATTGCTTTTCGGCGCCACAACGGTCCAATGTCGGGATGATCAACAAGATGCGTCTGATCAACGCAGCTCTCCTCTTACGTGGATCCCCTTGAATGTCAAGCGGTTCAAAAGTGAAGATGATTCCTGATTCCCAAACGCAGCAAAACCCACAAAGCCGTCAGGGCCTCGCGCGTGTTGATCTTCGTCTGGCCTTGCTGACGATCGACGAAAGTGATCGGAATCTCCTCGATGCGCGCTCCCGATCGTTTCAGCATCCATAACAGCTCTTCCAAATACGAGTAGCCGCGGGATCGCATCTGCGAAAAATCGATCTGTCGCAGTCGCTCGGTCCGGTAGCAACGGAACGAGCCGCTGCAATCACGGGTCTTCAGCCCCAACATCCACCGGGCGTACAGATTAATCATGCGGCTCATTCCGCGTCGATACCACGGCCAGCCTCGGACGACTCCCCCAGGAGCGTATCGTGAACCGACCAACACGTCGACCGGACACCCCGGCCCGTCGCCGGCCATGCCCGCCAGCAACGCGGGGATGGACTCCGGCGGGTGACTGAAATCCGCGTCCATCACCAACGCGAACTCGAAACCATGGTCGATCGCGTGCTGCAAACCACATACGGTCGCGGTCCCCAATCCCAGCTTCCCGGAACGATGGATGACTCGAAATCGTTCGTCCCGGGCGGCCCGATCATCGCACCATTGCCCGGTTCCGTCGGGCGAGTTGTCGTCCACCACCAGCAGCTCGACATGCGGCGCATGACGAAAAACCTGGTCCGTTAGTCCAGGCAAGTTTTCGATCTCGTTGTACGTGGCGATAATCACCAACGTGCTGGGCTCGTTCTTCATGGTCGCTTGCCGCACGGGCTTGCAGGAGATGCCCCGACGTTCTACAGCATGGGGCCTACCGTCCAAGGGATGAATTCATCGTCGCCGATCCCCTGTCGCTCGCTCTTGGTTCGTTTGCCGCTGGCCACCGCCAGGATCTCGGCAAAGATCTC
>REEF01000217.1 GCA_007695205.1 Planctomycetaceae bacterium | reverse complement strand
GGTGCGCGCATCTTTGTAGGTTGGGACTCCGTCCCGACCGGGTCGAGTCGAGTCGAGTCGGGTCGGGTCGAGTCGGGTCGGAGACCCAACCTACGTTGGTTGCGGCCGGAGGCTGCGTTAGGACAGGAGGGGCAGCAGCGCCGGCTTGGGACTGCGCAAACTTTGCCCTCGTTTTGGCGGAAAGCGAGCTTCGACGTATTCGACCACTTGTTCGTCCGTCTCGAAATAATGCTCGTACGTATAATCGTCTTCGTATTCGCAATTATCGGTCGTGTACTCGCGGCAGATCTGCGGCCTGGTTTCATAGATGCCGCAACGATGATCCGTCAGGAGATGCTTGCACGTGGTATGCACCAGCAGATACCAGATGTCATCTTCCACGAAAGCCGACGCATGTTCGTGCAACAAGAACCAGCGAAGAAAATCGAAATCGCGCCGAGTGGTCGGGGTGTCGATCGGCAAGGCAAAATAACGGCAACATTTGGCCGTACAGTACTCGCACAGATTCGCTCCCGGTGGTATCTCGTCGCGGCGTACCTTCTTCGAGCCATGAATCTTGGTCATGGGTTCAATTTCCTCCCTGTTCATCCAATGCTTTTGTAGGTCTATCCTGCATCGACGAAGTGGAATCCTGCCGCATCGGCAACGCACTGCCGGCAGGCTGTCGCAAAACGTAGACCCACAAAGCGATGGCCCCGGCGATCAACATCAGGCTGATCCATTGAGCGATCGTCAGATTCGTCCCCATTTTACCAGCCTCATCCACGCGAACCGCTTCCAGGATCAACCTGGTGATCGGGTACAGCAGCAGCAGGATGGCAAACAACTCGCCGTCCCGTCGTCGTAGCGGATAATAGGTCCATAACAAAAAGAATAGCAGGGCCGCATTGACCGCACTGTAGATCTGTGTGGCATGCACGGGCAACGACCGACCGGGCAGCGAGGGTGCGAAGACGGTCAGAGAAGACTGATCGGTCTGGACGACCAGCGTCGGCGAGCCTGTTCGCAGCACCTGGCGGGCGTGGGCGGTGGTGGGCGTGGATTGACCATTGATGGCCGAGACGATCATCCCCACTCGCATGCCCGCCGCCTGGGCGGGCGTATCCGGATACACCGCCACCACCTGGGGCTGGCCCGTTTCCGGGTGGTCTTGTAATCGAAATCCATGCAACTGGCCCAACTCCAATTGCCGCTCGTATACGGGACTGGTCGGCGGAAATTGAACGCCCAGCCAAGGCGTATCGCACAACCCGCCAAAACAGCAACCGTTCAACAGACAGCCGACCCGACCGAAAGCCAGTCCCAAAGCCAGGCTGGGAGCAATCAGATCCGCAAAGGCCAGCACGGGCAGCTTATGGACGACCAAATAGATCGTCCCGGCCAGCATGACGCCCAGAAAGGCCCCATACACCACCAACCCGCCTTCGGTCAGATTCAGAACAGCGCCGATCATCGCCAACATATTTTCGCGCCAGAATTGCTCGCGATACTGGATGACAAAAAACGCGCGGGCACCCAAGATGCCCGCAACGAAGATCCAGAACGCAAAGGAATAAATCAGGTCAGGATTCACTCCCATGCGTCGAGCTTGTCGGGCGGCTAACGTCACCCCGGCGACGAATCCCACCAGCAGCATGAACCCGTAGCCGCGGATCGGCAGTCCGCCACCCGATGCATTCTGTTCCAGCCATGGCAGCGGGATGACAAACAGGTCTCGTAACACGACGCGATCGATGCCTCGACGAAAAAACTACGAAGAACAGGGTTCGATTTCCAGGTTGTCGATCAACCGCGTCTGACCGACAAACGCGGCGACAAGTGCCACGGTCCGTTGCTGAACCCGAGCCACCGGCTGCAGTGTAACGGGATCGACCAAGGCTGCATAGTCGATTCGGTCAACGCCCAACTCGATCAGCCGCTGCTGCATTCGACCGTTGATCGACTCTGCCTGCCGCTCGCCGCCCTGGACCAATTGGCGAGCCAGCAGCAGGCTCTTCCATAACGCCAAGGCGCGCTCGCGCTGGTCGGCGTCCAGATAGCGATTGCGCGAACTGAGTGCCAACCCATCGGATTCGCGCACCGTGGGACATACGCGGACAGCGATGGGTACCGCCAGATCTTCGACCATGCACTGGATGACGCGGGCCTGCTGGTAGTCTTTTCGGCCAAAGTAAGCCACATCGGCGCCGGCCAGGTTAAAAAGCTTCAGGACCACCGTGGCCACCCCGCGAAAATGCCCGGGTCGGCACTGGCCTTCCCATGGCTGGCCGACTGCCGGTGGATCGACGTAGGTCGAAAATCCCTCGGGATAAATCGTCTGACGGTCCGGTGCGAATACGAGGTCCGCGCCGACACGCCTCAGCAGTGGCAGGTCCCGCTCCATCGTCCGCGGATATCGGTCGAAATCCTCGTGAGGACCAAATTGAGTGGGATTCACGAAGATCGAGACGATGGTCATGTCACATTCGTCGCGAGCGGCTTGCACCAAACTCAAATGCCCCTCGTGCAACGCACCCATGGTGGGTACCAGACCGACCCTTCGGCCCGCCGCTCGAGCACAAGCCACATCGCTACGCAATTGCTGAACCGAGCGGACCACTCGAGGAAAACGCTCGGAAGAATCTGTCGGTCCGTTTGCCACGTTTCGATGATCCCTTTACTGCATCGCTTGGATAGCTGCGGTCAACTCATGCAAGGCCCATTCGGGCGGATCGGCCGATAATTCCAGCCGAGGCCCTTGATGGTAACGATCCAGGATCGTTTGCCAACCGGTACGCGCGTCGGAATCATCGGACGGCGCATCGATCCAGACCAGCAGCTTCGGGCGAACCACATGCGGCACGAGCCGATCCCAGATCGATGCGAGTCGCTCAGCAGCTCGCTGGCCCCGGACATACGCGAACGACTGTCCCAACCAGAAGTCGCTCACAACCAATCGCTCGGAATCCCACTGCGCAGGGTGCAGGCATTCGGCTCGTCGACGAAGAACCGTCGACTCGTCGTCCTCGGCTTGCGTCGGCGGTCGATCGATATGCGGTGTTGCAGGGTCGATCAGCAGTTTTGCGCCAACGGCACGAGCCGTTTGCACCGCCAACTCCGTCTTTCCGCCACCCGACGCGCCCGTTAACGCTAGGTAATCGCTCGACTGATTCAGATGATCTAACAACTGCTGAACGGTCCAACCAACCACAGGGTGCAATAAATCGCCGCCGATTTCTGCGGCCGGTTCCAGGACGAAACGTCGAAAAGTCATGCGAGGGTGCGGGATGGTCAGCGCCGGACTGCGTAACACGACATCGCCAAACAGCAGCAGGTCAAGGTCGATCAGCCGCGCCGCCCAACGCTCTCGCCGCTGACGCCCTAATTCGGTCTCGACCTGGCCCAGACAAGCATGCAACTGTTGGGGAGACAATGTCGTCTCGACGCGCAACGCACCATTGATGAACGGGGCTTGGCCCGCCGGCCCGCCCACCGGCCGCGTGACCAGCGGGCGACTTTGACGAACGATACTCAGCCCAGGGACCTTGCGGAGCTTGTCCATCGCCACCTGGAGAATCGCTGCGCTATCTCCCAGATTCGAACCGTAGGCAATCAGCGCCGAGGCCATTCATTCTACTACATCGACAAAACATGGGGAGGGACTCCATCCCACGACCGTAGTCGCCGGAGCGTCGAAATCCGTCAGTCGCCGCTCCCCGCATTATGCTTCGTAAAAACCAAATCCGAACGAGCGAAACCCAGCGAGTTCACGACGTGGATCGTGGACGTACTTCGACGCCTTCCGAGTCGAACCGACACGGTTCATCTATAAGAAGGACCGCTGTGACCAGCGGAAAAAAGTCAGCGAGTTCCATAACGTTCAGAATGCTCGTATTGTCCAAAGAGTCGAGGTCATGTCAAGCTGAGATACGGCCAGTTGTCCAAATTTCTTTTAAGATTTTTCCAGGTGAACTGGCAGTTTCCTACGTGGCATTTATGGCCTTTCCGGGCCTTTTCATCATCGTATGGAACTGGTCGAACAGGTACCGGCTGTCATGCGGCCCGGCAGAAGCCTCCGGATGATACTGGACGCTGAAGGCCGGCAGATGACGATGCCGCAGACCGGCGATGGTGTCGTCATTGAGATTTCGATGAGTCACTTCGAGATCGTCAGGCAACGAGGACTCGTCGACCGCAAAACCATGATTCTGCGCAGTGATCTCGACTCGTCCCGTCTGGACATTCAGCACCGGTTGATTCGCGCCGCGATGCCCGAACTTTAACTTGAAGGTCCGCGCGCCACAGGCCAAGCCAAACAGTTGGTGGCCCAGGCAGATGCCGAAGATGGGCTTCGTGCCCAATAACTGACCGATGGCCTTGATGGCATACGTCACCGGCTCGGGATCGCCCGGTCCGTTCGACAAGAAGACTCCATCCGGCTCGTGCGAAAGGACCTCGTCGGCTGACGCCGTTCCCGGCAGGACCGTGACTCGGCAACCGCTGTGGCGAAGATGCCGCGCGATGTTCCATTTCATGCCGTAATCCAAAGCGACCACATGCGGGCGGACATGCTCCTCGGGATTCGAAGCATCCTGCTGAAGATGAGCCCAGCGGCTGAGCGATTCATCCCACACACGGGACTCGTGCGGAATGACCTCACGGACCAGATCGCGTCCGACCAACCCCGGGCTGTTCTGAGCCTTGGCAACTAGGCCGGCATCGTCCAAATCCTCGGTGGACAACACGCCCTTCATCGCGCCCAAGTTGCGGATCCGCCGCACCAGTGCGCGGGTATCGATCCCAGCCAGACCAACAATCCCATGCCGTTGCAAGTAGTCGCTCAACGCACCGTCCGCTCGAAAATTGCTGACGATCCGGCTGTTCTCGCGCACGATGAACCCAGCCAAATGCGGTTGATGACTCTCGACGTCCTCGTCATTGACACCGTAGTTGCCGATCAACGGGTACGTCATCGTGACGATCTGCCCACGATAACTGGGATCCGTCAGGATCTCCTGATAGCCGGTCATCGACGTATTGAAAACCACCTCGCCGTCGACTTCGCCCGCTGCACCAAAAGCAATGCCCGTGTAAACTGTGCCGTCTTCCAGAGCAAGTTTCGCGATTTTGTTCATGGACCTATGACTCGGTTAAAGAATGAAATCCCGATCGCCGGTCGGCGAGCCACCGGATACCGAGACTTCGAGGAAATTCGTCAAAACCGTTACCCTTCGCCAGGTGATTCAAGTTTTCGATCCGTTATCCCGATAGGCTCCGTATGGCTGTGGGTCTCCGCTTCTATGGGAAACAACCCGAGAGGCGGCCAGCCATGCTTGCGAGGGCTCTTGTTGCGGCGAACAAGAGCCCTCTTTTTTTTGGCTGCCATCGCACACCAAGCCATCGGCAAGCTATCGGCTTATCAGATTCCGCCGGATTATAACGACAGACGACGCGGGCGAGTAGGTGCCCAGCCTGCGGATATGGCGAATCCGATGCACGTCCGTCGACGTTGCCGCGACACAACAGGTCAGCTATAATCCCGGCTTTTGTTTGGGAGACCATCACCAAGCTGGTAGAAATCGAGGCGCCCCCGTATGCGAATTGGGATCGGGCACGATACGCACCGATTGGCTCAAGATGGCCCCCTGCGACTGGGAGGCATCGATCATGCCGCCGATTGTCACCTGGTCGGCGTCAGCGATGCAGATGTTCTCTTGCACGCGGTGACCGACGCACTGCTCGGCGCCGCCACCTTGGGGGATATCGGTGACTGGTTCCCCGACTCAGACCCCCAAAACAGAGGAAGAGACTCGGCCGAAATGCTGCAGATGGCTCACCAAGCATGCAGGCAAGCGGGATACGAAATCGGCAATTTGGACTGTATCATCTTCGCGGAACGTCCTAAATTGGGAGCGAAAAAGCGACAGATGGCAGAACGTATCGCATCAATCCTTGAAATATCCCCTCAAAGGGTCAGCGTAAAGGCCAAGACTGGCGAGGGACTCGGGGCGGTAGGACGTGGCCAGGCGATGATGGCAGAGTGTATCGTGCTGCTGAACGAGTCGACAGATCGCAAATCATCCAATAGTTGAATGGACCAAGTCATGGCGTCAGAGGTGATCACCAGCAGTGCTGTAGCCAATCCGATCGTGCCGTACACGTTGCGAGTTTACGACACACTGACCAAGACCAAGCAGGTGTTTCGTCCGGTAACGCCAGGGCGCGTGGGGATCTATCTGTGTGGACCGACCGTCTACGACAAGGCACACATCGGCCATATGGTGGGACCGGTCATTTTTGATGCCATCAAACGCTATTTGGTCTACTGTGGGTACCAAGTGACCTGGGTGGTGAATATCACCGACGTCGACGATAAACTGATCCAAAAAGCGAAGCAGCGTGGGATCTCCATGGCTCAGGTCGCCCAGGAGAACACGGAGGATTATCTGGCGAATTTGCGAGGGCTGGGCGTCGATCAGATCGATCAGATGCCCAAAGCGACCGAGCACATCGAAGAAATCGTCCGTTTTATCCAGGATCTGATCGATCGCGGTTTCGCGTATCATTCCGATGGCGATGTGTTCTTCGATGTCGCCAAAGACGTGAACTACGGGAAACTCAGCAATCGATCGGCAGACAGCCAGCAGGGCGAAGGCGGAGAAGCTGCCGTGAAGAAACGCTCGCCCGGTGATTTTGCCCTGTGGAAAGCGGCCAAGCCTGACGAGCCCGCTTGGGACAGTCCCTGGGGGCCGGGCCGTCCCGGTTGGCATATCGAGTGCTCGGCCATGAGTCGCAGGATTTTGGGCAAGACATTCGATATCCATGGGGGCGGCTTGGATCTTGTGTTCCCGCATCATGAAAACGAGATCGCTCAGAGCGAATGCTGCCACGGCCAACCGATGGTCAACTACTGGATGCACAATGGCCTGATGCGTGCGGGCGCCGGCGGCAAGATGGGTGGACGCGGCGAACGCGAGGCCCCCCAGGCGACCATCGATACCAAGATCAGCCGCTCCAAGGGTGCCGGCGGCTTGGCGGATCTGATCGCCGAACACGGTGGGCACACATTACGATTCTTCCTGCTGCGAACCCATTACCGCAGCACGATCGTCTTCGGGCCCGAAGGATTGGCCGAAGCAACAACGGCTCTGGAAGCGTTCACGCGCTACTTCGAACGCTACGAACGGATCACCGGCCAGAGCTTCTACGACGTGACACCCGTCCAACGACGGCAGGATGGCGATCAGCGCACAGATTCCGACGGCAGTCCTCACGAACTGCTCGCGGAAGTCGCTCGACGACGCGATGCCTACTTGGCCAAGATGGACGATGATTTCAATACCGGGGCGGCGATCAGCGAGTTGTTCGAATTGCTGCGGAGCTTGAACAAATTCATCGACCAGCACGACTTGGATGACCCGGCGGCACGCGAGCAGGATCTTTTGCGGACTCTTCAGCGAGCTACCGTCACGCTTCGCGAACTGACCTGGCTGTTGGGCCTGTTCTGTTCAGCGCCAGACGACCAAGCAGCCGCTCAGGACAGTTTCGTGGAACCGTTATTGGCCCTGTTGGTCGATCTCCGCACCCAATCGCGGCAGCGAAAGGACTTCGCCACTGCCGACCAAATCCGTCAACGACTCAGCGAACTGGGGATCACGCTGGAAGACCGTAAAGATGGTACGGTGTGGCGTTTGCCTTAATTCGGGAACGACAGAATAAGGATAGCCGATCGACATGGATGGTGCTGTTGCCGACGAGGTGGTGCTGGGAGTCGATCCGGGCTTGAACAATACCGGATACGGTGTTCTGCGAGTTTCCGGGACGCGTTGGACGATCCTCGAAGCGGGCGTGGTACGCAGTCATGCCAAAGCAACATTGGGCTCACGACTTGTCGAGATTCATCGAGGGATCACGGAGGTCTTTCAGGCGTTCCAGCCGTCGGTGATGGCCTTGGAGAACCTTTACAGCCACTACAAACACCCCCAGACAGCCATTTTGATGGGGCACGCCCGAGGCGTTATCTGTCTGGCAGCGGCCCAGTGCCAAGTGGAGATCGCCAATTATGCTGCGACCCAGATCAAGAAGACATTGACGGGCAGCGGTCGGGCGCCCAAAGCACAAGTCCAACACGCCATCTGCCGCGAATTCTGCCTGACAGACGTCCCCGAACCCCCGGACGTTGCCGATGCCCTGGCCATCGCTCTTTGCCACATCCACCTGCGAAAACCAAGGTAGTCTTGCATGGGTGATGCGGGCGGGGTCGGGAGTTGTTTTCGGCCAACGATTCAGTAGGTCCCGCGCGGCGAGTGGGTCCCGCGCGCCGAGCGGGCCCCTTTTGCTGGCGGGCATCTGCGTCACCACTTGGCCCCGCTCGGCGAGTGGGTCCCGCGCGCCGAGCGGGACCCTTTTTGCTGGCAAACATCTGCGTCACCACTTGGTCCCGCTCGGCGCTCGGGACCCACCACCTGGCCC
>REEF01000337.1 GCA_007695205.1 Planctomycetaceae bacterium | reverse complement strand
CCTGCCCGCCACAACGGGGGCAGGCCAGTGGGTCGATCTCGTACACCCGCTTGATGAGCATCGCCCATGTCTGGCTGCATCGGCTGGGCACCGGAGGTTCTGTCGAAGTCTCTGGTCGGGCTGGATAACCACAAGGCCATCAACCGGCCAGCAGGGCTTCTACATAGCGCCAGGTCGCCGCGACGATCAGGCAGACAAAGATACCCAGCACCAGTGGCAGGACCGATGAGACAAAGGTCCATTTCACACTGCGAGTCTCCTTCCAGATCGTGTAGATGGTGGTCGAGCAGGGATTGTGCAACAGGCTGAACAGCATCAGGTTCACTCCGGTCAGCACGGTCCAGCCACCGTCCCTGAGAATGCTGGCTGTTTGGCCGGCCGTCTCGGTCTCGAACATGACGCCTTCGCCCGAGCCGATGTCCGCCGTGCCTGTCGTGGCGACGGTCAGCATCAGGATCGTGGGGATCACGATCTCGTTGGCCGGGATCGCGACCACGTACGCTAGCAGGATCACGCCGTTCAGCCCGATCCACAGCCCGACAGGATCGAACTGTCCCACCAGCAACTGGGCCAACGAACCGTCGCCGGCTGGAATATGCGAGATCAACCAGATCACAGCGCCCGCGGGTACCGCAAACACCACGGCTCGCCAAAGCACGAAGATCGTCCGGTCGATCAACGATGTATACAGCGTCTGCAGGATCCGCGGCGGCCGATAGGGCGGCAACTCCAAGTGGAACGTTGACGCTTCGCCTTGCAACAGGGTTTTCGACAGTGCCCAGGAAACGGCAAACGTCACGACCACGCCCAGCAAGGCCACGCCTACTACGGCGGCCGTGGAAACCATGCCGGCCAGATAGCCGGGGAACAGCGCGCCGAGGAAAATCGTGGCGATCAGGATCTGAGTGGGCCACCGGCCGTTACAGAGCGAAAAGTTGTTCGTGATGATGGCCAATAGCCGCTCGCGAGGACTGTCGATCACGCGCGTCGCCACGACCCCTGCGGCATTGCACCCGAAACCCATGCACATCGTCAGCGCCTGCTTGCCGTGTGCACCGCAACTGCGGAAGGCACGGTCCATGTTAAAGGCCACTCGAGGCAAATAGCCGAAATCTTCCAGCAGCGTGAACAGCGGAAAGAAGATCGCCATCGGCGGCAACATCACGGCGACCACCCAAGCCGTGGCTCGATAGATCCCGTCGATCAACAGACCGTCCAGCCACCAGGGCAGGTGCAACCAAGCGGCTCCCGATTTCAAAAGCGGGTGCGTCTGTTCAATCAGCAGCCAGAACAACCACTGGGACGGCACGTTGGTTCCCGCCACCGTCAACCACAACACGCCGGCCAGCATGGCGATCATGATGGGGAATCCCGTCCAGCGGCTGGTCAATAGCCAATCCAAGCGGCGATCCCAGTCCGCGTCCTCGCGTTGCCTCCCGCGCCGCACCGTGCGGTCGGCGATCCGACCGGCTTCGGTGTAAATCCCCTCGATCAACGATTGATGGAACTCCGGACCAGCCTGCCAGCGAAGCTGCTCGGTGGCCGCCAGCACTCGTGAAACGGGCAGCGCCGGATCGGACGAAGCTGCTGGGGCAGATGAATCGTCGGGCGACCCGGCATGCGTGGCGGGTGAATCGAGGGGAACGATTGGTGGGGTTTCGATTGGCGGCGGGTCAGGCGGCGGGTCGCGCTGGACGATCTTGTCTCGGCCGATATCGCCCAGTTCGCCGGAACGGATCGCTTGAAGGATTCGTTGATCGCCATCCAGCAATCGCAGCGCCACCCAGCGGGCATTGGGTAGCCCCGGGAATGCCTGCACGATCAATTCCGACATCTGGTCGACCAAACGCTTCAACTGGTAGGTCTGACCGCCCACACGGAGCGGCGTGCCGACCGTGCGACCGGTGGCCACGTCATCGATGCGAGCCAGCAATTCGGTCATGCCCTCACGATACCGAGCCGCCGTGGCTACCACGGGCACGCCCAGCTCGCGCTCCAACTGCGGGACGTCCACTTCGATTTGCTGCCGCCGCGCTTCGTCCATCAAGTTCAGGCAGATCACCACGCGATCAGTGATCTCCATCACCTGTAAGGCCAGATTCAGATTCCGCTCCAAACGGCAGGCATCCAGCACCACGATCGTCACATCAGGCTGGCCGAACAGCAGGAAGTCGCGAGCCACCTCTTCATCCGTGCTGGTTGCCAGCAGCGAGTACGTTCCCGGAAGGTCCACCAACTTGTAGCTGCGACGGTTATACAGAAATCCACCCTCGGCTCGCGTCACCGTCTTGCCCGGCCAGTTGCCCGTGTGTTGGCGCAGACCGGTCAGCGTGTTGAACACCGTGCTCTTGCCCGTATTCGGATTCCCTGCCAACGCGACGACATATTCGGAATGCTCGATACGCACTCCCATACGGATGATCTGCGCTGCCTGGGGCGATGATCCGTCCACCGTTTCGATACCGGTACGCCTGCGAATCATGCGTGCGTCCCCTTCCATACCTCCGTGGAATCCTCGACACGAGACCGAACGTAGATCAGGTCCGCTTGATCCCGGCGCAAAGCGATCATGGCACCCCGGATCCGATACGCGGTCGGATCACCGCCCGCACTTTGAAGCTCGGCGCGAACCCGCGTCCCGGGCACCACGCCCAGATCCAGCAACCGCCGCCGTTCGATGCTGCGGCAGGCCGGGGAAATGTCCACCACCAGCGCCTCGTGACCGATCGGCAACGAGGACAAACGCCGATCCGGCGCCCGAGCGTCCAGCGCATCTCCGATCGGCTGAACCGTCAAGTTGGCTGCGACGATGGGCGCCAAGACGTGCTCCTGCAAATCCGCCTCGATCCGCAGACGATCCCGACTCTTCTGCAGGACCCGCACCGTCATCCCCGGGTATAATCGAGCCGCGACCAATTGAGCGTAGACCGTATCCGGTTCGTCCTCGACATGGACAATCCGAGCCGTTGCGCCGGGCTCGAGGGCCGAAAGGGGCAGCCCCTGGATCGTCGGCACCTCGCCCTCGGACGTCGGGATCGGGTCGCCATGCGGGTCAAAGACCGGATTGCCCAACTCGGCTGACAATTGCTCGACCTGCTCGGGGGTCATCTCATGCTCTTTGCGATCCGCTTGATGATGCCACTGAGATTCGCGCACCCCCGTTCGATCCGCCAGGAATCGCTCCCATAATCGATGAATCCGAATCACCCGGAGCGCGTAGCTTCGCCCTTCGGCGGTCAAGCGTATCCCCTCCGCATCGCGGTTCACCAGTCCCAACGATTCCAGTTGCGCGGCCAGCCGAGCCGCATCGTCGCGACCGATTTGCAGAACGCCCGCCAAGCTGGCGACGGTGGCGGACAGCCGCGAATACTCGAAGTTGTAAAAGTGCTTGAGAGCATCCTCGATGCTGATCCGTTCAGCCGCCTCGCGGCCCTGTAACCACTTCCACAGCAGACCATCTCGAGGCCACATTAGGGCGAGCAAAACGATCACTCCCAAAATCAGTAGTATCAGTGTCGACGGCATCAAAACCCCACGTCAGAAAATCCGGTCCCCATCATCTCCCAAACATCCCCTCGCTGGGGCTTCGACATCAAGGACACGCGACCGCAAGTATTATGTTAATCCAAACCGGTTTTTTGGTCACTCAAAACATTATGGTTGCGACAATCGTATTGTCAAGCCCAATCAACGACAAGACCGTGATGTCCATTTTCGTGGAACAACGCCGGAAAGCAATGAGCGTTGCTTGCCATAACGCGAACCAACTACTCCAATATAAACGGTCCGCCATGCCCACAGGAAGTGCTCAGGCGTTTCGTTGGGTTGTGATTTCGCTTGAATTGACCATAATGTAGGGGATGGAAACGTGAGTGTGCTTTGTCCGAAATCTGGTACTCGAGAATCTGGAGTGTGGCTTCCATGACCCGTGAGACTTTTTCCGTGATGTTTCGTCGCTCGAAATTTTTCTGGTTTGCTCTGCTATTTTTTGGTTTATTGGGCCGCAGCACGGTCAGTGCGGATCCGCCGCCGAATCTGGTGTTGATTATCTCGGACGACCAAGCTTGGAACGATTACAGCTTCATGGGGCACCCGGTGATCGAAACGCCGCGCTTGGATCGCCTGGCGTCGGAGAGCGTGTTGTTCCGTCGCGGTTATGTGCCCACGGGCTTGTGCCGACCGGCCTTGGCGACGTTGGTCACCGGCCATTACGCTCACCATCACATGATCACCGGCAACGACCCGTCGCCCAAGTACGCCGATCCGAAATCCGAGTTGTATCACGAGCGTCGTGCGACTTTGATCTCGTATCTGGACCGGTTCGATACGCTTCCGACGCTGCTGGGGCAACGCGGTTACTTGAGTCACCAGAGCGGCAAATGGTGGGAGGGCAACTACCGGCACGGCGGTTTCACTCACGGCATGACGCGTGGCTTTCCCGAGCCTGGGGGACGGCACGGCGACGATGGTTTGAGAATCGGGCGCGAGGGCTTGGAGCCGATCGAGCAGTTCCTCGAACTGGCGATCGCCGACGAAAAGCCGTTCTTCATCTGGTATGCCCCGTTCTTGCCCCATACGCCTCATAATCCGCCTGAACGCCTGCTGCAGAAGTACCGGCAACACGACCTGCCGCTGCCGATCGCTCGTTACTATGCCATGTGCGAATGGTTCGACGAAACCTGTGGCCAGTTGGTCGATCTGCTGGAAGAAAACGAGGTGCGAGACAACACGCTGATCGTCTACGTCACCGACAACGGCTGGATCCAGAATCCCGACGGTCCCGGTTATGCCCCGCGTTCCAAGCAGACGGCGTACGAAGGCGGCGTCCGGACGCCGATCATGTTCTCGTGGCCGGGGCGGCTGGAGCCAGCAGACCGTCCGGAGCTGGTCAGCAGCATCGACTTGGTTCCCACGATGCTGGCTGCTGCCGGAGCAACGATTCCCGACGATCTGCCGGGATTGAATCTGATGGACCAACTGGTGACGGGCGAGGCGATCGATCGGGACACGATCTTCGGCGAAGGCTTCGCGCATGACATCGCCGACATCGCCAATCCGGAAGCATCCCTGCTGTATCGCTGGTGCATCGAAGGCCGCTGGAAATTGCTGTTGACCTACGACGGCGAGGTCCATCGTTACGCCAGCACGCATCCGCGCACCGAGCGTCGCCCGCAACTGTTCGATCTGTTGGCCGACCCACACGAGGAGACCAATCTGGCAGCAGAACATCCCGAGATCGTCGCCCGATTGGCGCAAAAAATCGCCGACTGGTATCCGGTGACCGAACGAAAAGTGCTGACCACCTTCGAGTAACATGTTGTCTCAACGAATCCTTGGAATGGCCGGCCTGGCCTTTTTGCTGCTGGCCGGCTGGCAACCGACCGCCGCTCAAACGGTGGTGATCCAGGAGCGTATCGAGACTTCGGGCACCGTCCAGCGTGTCTCGCCCGGCTTGATCGAAATCACCGACGACCAGGGCCAACGTCACGAGTTCAAGATCCAGGGCAAGGAAGATCTGGGGCTGGTACTGACGGGTGTCCAGGGAATGCTGCGTTTCCCGGCTGACGTCAAGATCACCGGGACCCTGCCGACCGCCACCTTGACTCGCGGGACCCTGGTCAGGTTCCCAGCGCAGGTCAATCGGCTGGGGCGGACCGAGGGCTCGGTGACCGACCTGGTATTGTTCGACGAAGGCGAACAGACGCCGGGTATCGAGGTCGTCCAGCAAGCGGCTGCACCCGGCGATTTTTCGGAATGTGTGATCCGCGGCGAAGTTTTCTCGTTCCGCGATCAACGTCTGGTCGTGAACGTCCCGCCAGGCGACTTTGTACGGAATCCGCGTCTGGCCTTTCGTGTAGACAAACAGGCCGTGGTCCGCGTAGAAAGCGACGACTATCGACGCGCCAGCCGCGGCGATCGCGTGGAACGGCTGGTCGCCGCCCGATTTTCGACGGGCGACATCGCTATCCAGCAATTGCAGATCGAAATCGGCGGCGAAAGTATCGCAACGGGCCCCGAGGACCAGATCGCTGCCCAGTACCGGCAGTACTCCGACGATCCTCGACCGCCGCGCGACCTGCGATCAGCCAACTTTTTGCTGCGGACGGACATCTCCGATCGCAGCGCGCGGATCCTGCTGGACAAGCTGGAAACGATGATCACGCTGGTGTCGCAATACTACGGCCGGCCGCCCAAGGGGCTGATCGAATGCTACGTCGTGCGCGATCTGAATAATTGGCCGCCGGGAAGCTTTCCGTCTGAGGCAGTGGCCAAGATCCAGGAACCGGCAGGCATCACCATCTCGGTCTCCTTGGGGAATCAGACGCGATCGGTGGTCTACTCGTGCGACGACCACGGCGTGGTGCAACACGAGGCGATTCATGCCTACTGCGCTCAGACGTTCGGCAGCACCGGTCCGACCTGGTACGCCGAAGGCATGGCTGAACTGGGCCAGTACTGGAAGAAGGACCAATTGGCGATCGACATCAACCCGGCGGTGATGAACTACCTGAAGCAGAGCGAGCCTCAGCGGCTGTTGGACATCGTAGCGGCCGACCAGATCACGGGCGATTCCTGGCAAGCCTATGCGTGGCGATGGGCCTTGTGCCAACTGCTGGCGAATAATCCGAATTATTCGGATCGGTTCAAAGCGTTGGGGATCGCCATGATGACCGGTGTCCCGGGGGCGACCTTCGAAAGCGTTTACGGTCCGGTCGCGCGCGAGGTATCGTTCGAGTACGATTTCTTTCTGCGGACGCTGGATAACGGCTACCGCACCGATCTGTGCGCGTGGCAGTGGGGGCGCAAGTTCCAGGTCGTTCCCACGGCTCGTCATGCCACCGCTCGGGTACAAGCCCGCTACGGCTGGCAGGCCAGCGGCATCAAGCTGCAGTCCGGCCAATCGTACGACTACGTCGCCGAAGGCACTTGGAAGATCGCAGCCGACGAGGACGATCTGGATGCGGACGGCCGCGACGACGGTCGAGGCCGATTGGTCGGCGTGCTGATGCACGATTATCAATTGGGCGAGCGTTTCGAATTGGGCACGCGAGGCACGCTGATCGCGCCGCAAGACGGCGACCTGTACCTCCGCTGCCAGAACGATTGGAATCGCATTGCCGACCACCAGGGCAGTATTACGATCCATCTGCGCCGCTCACCATGAAATTGTCGCAGGAACTTTTTGCTCGACGGACACTTAGCACCGATTTTGGAAAGGCAGGCTGATTCATGGCACGCGCTTCAGCAGAACGCAAGGCATCGTCCGGCACCGGCTCGAACGACCTGGCAGATGCCGTGCAGATGGTCATGCAGTTGATGGCGATCCCTGGTCGCAGCGGCGAAGAAGGACAGGTCGCGGATTTTATCTGTCAACGACTGCTGGACGCTGGCGTCGATCCTTCGGATCTGGTGACCGACACGGCCCATCATCGCACGCCGATCCGCGGCCAGACGGGCAACTTGATTCTCAAGCTGGCGGGGACGCAGCGTGGACCGCGACGCATGCTGTCGGCCCACATGGACACGGTGCCGATCTGTGTCGGTTCGCAGCCCGAACGGAAGGGGGGCCTGGTCCGATCCAAGAATCCCGCAACGGGACTCGGCGCAGACGACCGAGCGGGTGTGGCCGTGTTGCTGTACGCGGCGACGGAAATCCTGCGTCGCGGCTGCGACCATTCTCCGCTGACCTTCTGCTGGTTTATTCAAGAAGAGATCGGCTTGCACGGGGCACGTTGCGTCCAGAAAGGTCTGTTAGGCCGTCCAAAAATGGCCTTTAACTGGGACGGTGGTGCCCCGCACAAACTGACGATCGGCGCGACGGGCGGGTACCGGATGGCGATCGAGGTTCGCGGGATCGCCAGCCATGCAGGGGGCGCGCCCGAGTGGGGAGTCAGCGCGATCACGGTTGCTTCGCTGGCGATCGCCCAACTGCATCGAGGTGGTTGGTTGGGCGATGTTCGCAAGGGACGGCAACGGGGCACCAGCAATATCGGGGTCATCCAGGGCGGCGACGCGACCAATGTCGTCACCGATCGCGTGGTGTTGAAGGCCGAGGCGCGCAGCCACGATCCGGCGTTCCGGCAGCGGATCATCGAAGCGATCCATGGGGCCTTCGAACAGACGGCCACGCGAGTCAAGAATGTGGCCGGCAGCCAGGGCAGCGTGCAGATCGACGGGCACCTGGACTACGAAGCCTTTCGATTGGCCAAGGATCATCCGTGTGTCCAAACCGCAGCGGCAGCGGTACGCAGCGCCGGTTTCGAGCCCGAAACGGCGATCGCCAATGGTGGTCTGGATGCCAACTGGCTGATACAGCACGGCATCCCCACGGTCAGCCTAGGCTGCGGCCAACTGAACCAGCACATGACCAGCGAAGCGCTGGATGTCGTCGCCTTTCAAAACGCCTGCCGCATCGCCATGAAGATCGCCACCGGCGACCCATCCGCCTGATCCGTTC